>DASWXM010000033.1:0-15230 GCA_036405515.1 Saccharimonadales bacterium (SeqCode)
AAAGACCAGGGATTAAGGATTATGGACTTGGTGGATCCAACAAAAAAGATGAGCAAGTCTGACGATAGTGGTAAGGGTGTTATTTTCCTCGGTGACGACCCAGAAACGGCTGCTAAGAAAATCATGAGCGCTACCACTGACGACTTAGCAAATGTTGCCTATGATCCACTTGAGCAGCCAGGTATTAGTAACCTGCTTGAAATACTCGCATTACTTCGAGGCAAAACCGTATATGAAATAGCGGCTGAATTTGCCGGGCTAGAACGTTATGGTGATTTCAAGAGGATCGTTGCTGATGAGCTAAAGACATTTCTAGTAAGCTTTCAAGCTCAACTTGCCGCAATAGACGATAAAGCAATACTTGCAAAACTAGTTGCTTCAGAGGCAGTTATGAATACCCAAGCAAACTCAACACTCCTAAACGTACAGAAAGCTGTCGGTCTGCGCGCCCGAAAATAAGCAATGCGACTCGATCAGTATACAGTAGGACAATGGCCGGAATATTCTCGTTCTGTCTGGCAGAAATACATTAAACGTGGCTACGTATCAGTAGATGGAGTTGTTAAAACAAATCCAAGCCTACAAGTTGATGAGGCAAACGTCATCACCATTGATATCCCTGAACAAACAAACTATTCCAAGCAGACGCTTCCGGTTATCTACGAAGACGAGAATGTTGTGGTGATCAATAAGCCAGTCGGCATCCTGAGCCATAGTAAAGGTGCTATTAATGAAGAGTTCACTGTCGCCGAATTCTTTAGAGATAAAACAACTTACAATTCCGACACGGATCGTCCCGGTATTGTCCACCGCCTTGATCGTGATACTTCTGGCGTTATGATTGGTGCAAAAAATTCCGATGCTGCTCGACTTTTATCGCAACAATTTCAAGATAGACGTGCCAAGAAAACCTACTTTGCCGTAGTCGATGGTATTCCGAAGGAAGAGCAAGCACATATTGATTTGCCGATTGGACGAAATCCTAAATCTCCAAGTTCGTTCCGAATAGATCCGAATGGTAAGTCGGCGCAAACCTACTACGAAGTCGTCAAACGATCTAGCAGTCGCAGCCTCGTACGCCTTCGCCCAACAACCGGTCGTACTCACCAATTACGAGTACATATGGCCTATATTGGCACTCCCATCAGGGGTGATGTGATCTACGGCAAAGCCGCCGACAGGCTATTCCTCCATGCTGCTCAGCTGGAAATTACCATTCCCGGAAGTCCATCAAATGAGCGAAAGACATTTGAAGCACCCCTACCTTCAGAATTCAACCGCGAGATACAGTGACATGAATCTCAGCATTCATCCCGGCACCGCAAAACAACTTGAAACCTACAAGAAGGATTTACCTCATGCACTTCTGCTGACCGGAAAGACAGGGATAGGTCTTGGTACGATTGCTCGATCGATTGCTGGTACATTTTACCTTCAGGGAGACCTAAGACCAGAGCTGCTTACCAAGACCAGCACAATTCCTCAGATCGGCGTCGACCGTATACGCGAACTTTATACACTTTCTCGCGGCAAACAATCACGGTCGTCGGTTGTCATTATTGACGACGCAGATACAATGACTGAAAGCGCGCAAAACAGCTTCTTGAAGCTACTCGAAGAACCTCCGATGAATACACACTTCATATTAACCACACACTCTCCGGAAGCCCTGCTACCAACAGTAAAATCACGGCTTCAAACACTCCATATTCAGCCAATATCTATTGAACAATCAAATGAACTCATAAACACGCTCCCGAAGCTTGATGAAGTGAGGCGTCGCCAGATGCTCTTTATCGCAAGCGGCCTTCCTGCAGAGCTTGTCCGGCTCGGTACCGATGACGAATACTTTCGTGTCCGCTCTGAACGTATAAAACTTGCTAAAGATCTCGTAGAGGGAAGTACGTCGCAACGACTCTCAATACTCTTAAAGAACCCTGTCAGCCGCGACGAAGCTATTGCTACGATTAAGCAAATTATCGAACTACTTGAGCTCAATCCGCAAACCTCGAGTGTTATGCGTATTAAAAAACTACTTCAGACTCTTGATCGTCTACAGGCGGGTGGACATGTCCGTCTACAACTTGCCGCTGGCGTACTCTGACTCTCTTCGTGCTATAATATAACAATATGATAGGTCTACTTCTCGTAGTATTATTTGCAGCTCTTGCACTGAGTCAACGACAGACATTAGGCGAAGTTGTTGCAGACCTTCCGTCTAAGTTATCCGAAAAACTCGATAAGCTGTGGGAAATTGCCCAAGATGCATTAAAGGATAAGCGATATCTCCGGGCCGAGAAGGCGCTCCTGATGATTCTACGCGTGGACGAACGAAATGCCACAGCTTACAACAGACTCGGCATCCTCTATGCAAAGCAGCAGGCATTTCCTGATGCGATCGAGTGTTTTGAGATTGCTCAGAGCCTGGAACCAAGCGCTTCAAGCCTCCATAATGTTGGATTAATTTACTATGAGACCGAACAGTATGACAAGGCAGCTCTAGCATTTGAACAAGCACTTCAAGTAGAGGATACTATTGCCGCACGTTACGTTGCCTATGCTAAGGTACAGGAGAAGCTGGGTCATACAAAAAAGATGATCTCTTCACTTGAAAAAGCTGTTGAGCTCGATAAAAATCCTCAAACATTAGCAATCCTCGCGGACGCCTACGAGCGAGCCGATCAGCCAGAATCGGCAGCACCGCTCCGCGCACAAATAGCGAAAGCATCTGCAGCTCCAGCCAGTAAGCCTCACCGGATTCGTCAACCCCGAAAAGTGGTAATGTAGCTGAAATGAGACTACGCAAACTGCCAACTTATATTCTAATCGCTAGCATTCCTACTATTTTACTCCTAGTGATAGCCCTCATCTTTCCTCCATCTTCTTGATATATCAGCTATACCTGTGGTACAATTTGTCAGGTGCGCCGCTTTAGCTCAGCTGGTTAGAGCAGCTGTTTTGTAAACAGCAGGTCCTGGGTTCGAATCCCTGAAGCGGCTCCACGATTTTTTTGAGGGAAAAGAGCAGCCCGACAAATTTTCACACAAATTTGCCGGCGCGATGAGAAAACCGTAGGTTTGTCTTATAAGCGTCAGCGCTATGCCGGAATCGTCTAGTGGCAATGACAGGAGACTGTAAATCTCCCGCGGTAACGCTTCGTAGGTTCGAGTCCTACTTCCGGCACCAGATACAGAATCGCCTATATAGGCGAGTTTTTTATTTCCGAGACTAAGCGATATTTACATAATCAATACTTTGTGTTATTATATTATAAATAAGGAGATTTATGTTTGATTCAATCAATACCTTTCTGCGAGAGTGGAGCAAAAGCAATGATGACCGTGCGAAGTTGCAGCATACATATTTTGCTCTGGCGATAGCTGTTCTATTGATCGCTGGCTTAGCTAGCCTTGTGAATACAGACTTAGGGCAGGCATTGCTCATGCTATCTGCCACACTTGCCGCGCTTTTCTTTGCAAATGCCGTTACATGGGCGCTCTTGCAGTCTTTCGTATTGCTGCGATTTAATCGTAGCCGATCCGCAAAGAAGTAGCAGCCTTGGAATCACAAAGCTAATTTGCTACAATTGTCGGAGTATTATGCCGCGATAGCTCAGCTGGTAGAGCGCATCCATGGTAAGGATGAGGTCTCGGGTTCAAGCCCCGATCGTGGCTCCAGGTGACATCGTTTACCACTGTAGAAATTTTCTATAATAGCCGCTCTGCAATGAGCGGCTATTTAATTTGCAAAAACTATTGAAATAGTAAAATATAAGGAGTATTATTCGATACATCAGTTAAATAAGGATCTGAAAGATGGTTAATCCAAACACACAACACGCACTCGATATAGCAGACGGGCTCGATGAGGCTCACACGAGGGCAGCGATTATAAATGGTACCGAGACTGCCACGCATATGCAAGAGCTTATAGAGGAGGCGCGTGAGAGGCGTCTGGCCGCTCAATCTTTTGCTGCGATTCTTCAATCTTCTGAATCTGCTGCGTAGAATTAGCAAAGAGGTTGAACAGATCGAGGTTTTTTGCTATAATTTACCCTTGAAAGTCAATAAAAACTTAAGGAAGTTATGGCAAAGAAGAATACAAAGCGAAAGTTGATCGGTCTCGTAAGCCAGCTGTCTGGTCACCGTACGTACTACACGACTGTCAATACGCAGCAGCGCAATGGGCTTGGCAAGCTTAGTCTTCGCAAGTACGACCCGATCGCACGCAAACACGCAATTTACGAAGAGACGAAGAAGAACCTTGGTCGCAACGAAGTAAAAGCTCGCAAGGGCTAACTTCTTAGCTGAGCATCTGCTTGTCTGTCAATATGGTCGGCTAACCACCGGCCATTTTTGATCATCGCCTCAAGAAGGGGTGTACTTGTTGCGTGATTCTCTGCATAGATATACAGAGAGGAGTCATGTATTTCGATAGCTAGTGATCCAAAATGCTTCGACACCATCTCTGTTACAAGTGGACTTAGGATACGCTCAACATCAATGGCATGACTAGGAGATGCGTAAACTCTATACTTTTGAAAAAATTCTGCCTTGTGCGCACCGAGTGCACCTAGAGTGATGGAACGAAGCTGCGGATATTTCGTGAAAAGCTGCATATAAAATGACTCACTATGTGAGTGCATACCGACAAATATATGCGGAAGATGTTTGGCGGCAAGCAGGTCAAACTCGATAATATGCCAGCGATGAGATTTCTTACCATGTCTCGAGACCAGAGTGTCAGTCCTCTCGACAAATGCAACATCATAGCCTTCATATGTTCCAACACAGTAGTGTGCGTCAAAATGATTCACTGATAGAGTCATGCCACGGACGATCCGATACTCTTCATCACTCTGCACCACGCGACCAAAGTAGACAAGACCATGTCTCTCAGCAAAGTCACCTACAATTGATTTATCCCGTCGTCTCCTGACGAAGCGCGTAGGAGAAAGATTGCGTCGCATGCGACTAAGTCGCTTTTTTACCATCATATGTCTCCGCTGCGTAATCAAGCATAGTTGCCATGTATTCAGCATGGCTCCATACTAATGGGGCTACTGACAATGGCGCGCCGGTTTGAGGATCCACTTGCTCGGCAAGCATACCGGTGCTTGATTCGTGTGAATGCACCCAGTCAAGCACTGCACGAGCCTTGTCGAGTTGATCCGTTTCAAGATAATATTGAGCCTCCCAAAGTGAGCATATAATCCAAGGATTACTCGGCTTACCATCCAATTTATGGTATTGGTCGTTCTCGTAACGCTGCAAGCCCCATTCTTTGCCCGGTGGACGGAGACGCGAAATCACTGTTTCAAAAGAATCTTTGATTCGTTGATCATCGTTATGTACCAACCCAAACATGAAAGCACCATACAAGCTTGACGCATCAACCGTGCTATCTTCCGAATCTTGGTCCCCGGGAATTACGCCCTTCTTGAAACATTTCGTCTCTTCGTCAAACAAATATTTTCTCGCCGCGTCGGCGATATCTTCCCCGACAGAGCGCCACTTAACCGCGCTATCCTGATCATTCATTATTTCAGCAAGCTCTGCTGCCGCAACTAGCGCCGCATAGGTAAGCGAGGTTGTATACGTTGAAGTAAGGAATTTCTCCTCCCACAGATCATAACTTGGGCGGGGAAGATAAGTGGCTTCATCAACAAACATGGTTAGGAAATCTGCCATCGGCTTTACGAAAGTAGGGTAGAAGTCATCGAGATGTGCAGCATCAGGCTTTGCACTCCTGAACTGTGCATACATAAAGAGAACTGACGCTGTTTCATCTTCCTGTATAGGTGGAGTAGTGAGACCACCACTATGCATGTATGGGTGCCAGCTCGAGCCAAGTGCACCATCTGCACGGAACTTATGCATCAAATAGCCTTTTGAGTGTAATACGTCACGCATCATCGTAAAGAATTTCATCGGTTCCTCAGTGTAGCCAAGACGAATCAATGGCCACAAGGCATACGCGCCATCACGTGGCCAGCAATAGCCATATGCATCACGAGAGTAGTTGAGCATAGCTGTGTCTGAGCTCGCGATAATTGCTCCATCTTTATCAATATGCGCACGAATAATCATGGCACTCTTCATAAACAGCGAACGATCCTCGGCTGGAAGGCGCTCGCTAAGGCGCGTCACCGGTTCTAGCCACTGCTTCCACCATGATAGCGTCGCTTGCTGTCTTCGGTTGAGCATCTGATCATCTTTAGTGATTTTGCGGTGCAGTTTAATTGCTTCCCGAATAGATGTGCTTGCTGTTAACCAATAATGTAATCTTGTGGAGCTGTGTGGAGACAGCTGGCAAGTGAAGCGGATTGTGGAGTCAACTCGGCCATGCTCCACATCACCATTCGCGAGTTCACCGTCCTCGGCATCACGCCATGTACCTTCGTGACCCTCAATACCAAATAATCCCATACTACGCTGGTCAAATGGCTTACCATGCATATCAGTACCACCTACAACAAACGCACGGCGCCCCCTGTAGTGAAGGATTGCATCATTATCGGGTAAATACTGTACGGTATCCGTATTACTTCGGCTATCACCAATAACAAAAGCTTGATGCAAGAACACGCGTATTTGGCGCGACTTGTCGGCTAGATTTACTACATGAACGTTTCGGAAAAACACATCCTGCTCAGCATCAACAAAATCATCAAACTCAAGAACTATACCGAGTCCAGCATGCTTGGCCTGAGTATGACCAATAAGTGCCTCAGTAGCTGTGCGAAAACGAAATTCCCATGAACCATCATCAAGCCAGCTATGCTCGCCATCCACCCAGACGCCTACCTTATGTCGTAGGTCTTTACCGGCAGCATGATTCTCCAGTCCAACATGAGGGAAGTATAAGTCATGCACCAAGCCAAAATTATTAATGCCGACGTGCAATGAACCGTTCGATAATATAATTGGTCTAGCCACTATATCCTCCTGATGCTTCATCTGCCATTAGGCGATACCGCAAATCACGCACCGCATTCATGAAATATAGAAATGCATCATATGGTGAATCGTAAGGGCTAAAATATGCATGTACGTCACCGTCTTTAAACCACTTAGTGCACATATAGTAAACGTGGTCAGATGTCTGCAACTTACGCCAATCACCGATCAAATACTCATCTCCAGAATGCATGATACTCGATTCAAGCGCATACAAGTGTCTGAGGGCTTCTTGCTGCATCGCATTTCCAAGCCAAGCTGTGAGGTCGCGCTCCGTATCAGCCCAGGTGATCGTTCGCGGTGAGCTAAGTTCATCTTCGGCTTCATGCTGTTCCGCAGCTTGAGTAAGCGTATAAAACGATGCACCTTCTTCATCAAGCCACTTGCCGACAAACGATTCAAAGAAGTTAAAGATTCCCGTATCTGCCCATTGGTGTTCGCCAAATGTCTCATAATCCATAAATAAGTTCAAGAGAGGAGCGTGCTCAAGTGCGGCATTTACCCACGCGACGTAGCGATCTGCAGTAAGTGGATGCTCAGACCAGCCTTTATCGCTAAAACGGAAAGCCAGGTCGTCAGATAGCTTGTAGTTTTTAAGGAGTAGCTTAATATTCTCTGTACCCGCTGGTCGATACATATAGTTTGGACTTCGCCAGCCTAAAATCGATCCCCAACCTTCAGTGATAATCGCTTTGTAGCCAGCCTGATCAGCCCACTTGGCAAGCTCATCGTTATATGAAAGCTCAGTATTGCGAAAAGCAGTAGGCTTTACACCAAAGTAGCGCTCAATTATCTGTTCATGCTCCTTTACTTGACGCTCAAACTCACTGCGACTATAGAAGAAGGCCAAGCTATGCTCATAGGTTTCGGCAACGATCTCGACACGTCCAGTCGCTACAAGTCGTTGGAAGCTTTCAATAACGTCAGGTGTAAATGCCGCCGCCTGCTCGAGAAATGTTCCCGTAATACTCAGTGAAAGGTGAAAGTCAGGGTGCCGGTCAAGCAATTTTTCTAAAAGCGCATTCATCGGCCGATACGATTTTTCAGCAACTTTTTTCATAATAGCTTCGTTATCAGTATCGATATGGTGACTATTAAAGTATTGGTGGTCATGAGAGATATCAAAAACACTGTACGGCTTGACTCGCCATGGCTGATGAACATGCAGATAGAGAGTTATTCCTTTACTCATACCGTAGCCTCCTTGGCACCAAGACCCCGATAAAGGCTCAGGCACCGCTTTGCCACATCATGCCAGGTAATCTTACGATATTCCTGAGCAATATTCTCACGCATCGTATCGCGCAGGGCAGAGGAGCTAGCGATTGCGACTAAGCGATCAGCAAGTGCGTCTGTATCCCAAAAGTCGTAGCGAAATACATTCTGCAAGACTTCGCCTACTCCTGATTGCTTTGTCACAATTACCGCGTCATCGTGATGCGCGGCTTCAAGTGCTGTAATACCAAATGGCTCAGATACAGAACTCATCACAAAAACATCTGCCACACTAAACGCATCACGCCAAAGTCTGCCACGCACAAATCCGGTGAAGAACACTTTGTCAGATATACCGAGATCAGCACTCAGGCGTATCAATTCATCACGCTGCTCACCATCACCTGCAAGCAAGAATACGATCTTGTCATATTTTTCACAGGCGCGTGCCGCTGCTGTCAAAAAGTGCAACAGGCCTTTCTGTACAGTGAATCGTGTCACGCTGGTAACCACGGTATAGCCGTGTTCTTTTAAGTGTTCAAGATAGCGGTATGTGCGCATATCGTACTCGTAGCCCATGAGTGCTTCGACATCGAGTGCATTATGCATCACTTCCACCTTATCGGCAGGAATTTTGTAGCGGCTGACAATGAGCTGCTTCGTGATATTACTCACTGCAATGATGCGATCAGCCATCAAAAGACCTTGCTCTTCAATTTCATGAATCAAAGGATTTCCGTAGTTACTACCAGCGCGATCAAACTCAGTAGCGTGTACGTGAACGATCAGCGGCACATTACTAAGTTCCTTTGCGCGAATGCCGGCCTCCATTGTCAGCCAGTCATGAGCGTGAATGGCGTCGTAGCTTGTCTCAGAAGTTTCAATAAGTTGTTCGACTGCCTTCACATACTCGCGCTGTACAGCACGCATGCCATCGTTCGGGCGCTGCTTATCGACGAGATTAGTGTCATAGGCGTTTAGGCCATATCGTTGCGGAGGAGCCTGGGGGATTGCAGGTACCACTTTCATGAATGTCACCTCAGGATGCTCAGCCTCGTAGGGGACTACGAAATCAATCGAAGCACCTTGCATTGCAAGCGCTTTCGACATCTGCAAGCAGGCTACGCCGAGCCCACCACTATTGTGCGGGGGAAGTTCCCACCCTAACATCAGTATGTTCATCCCACACTTCAGGTTACTCTAAGGTACCCTTGACTCCTTTTTCCTTATGCTTGCCCTTATTATAAGAGGCGCTTATGGTTTTTTGCAACCTTGATTTTTATCATTTAGGTGGCGTATCTACTACCGATTTGTTACAATACCTTCTGGAATATCGAAGGGGCATAGTACAACGGTTAGTATAAAGGTCTCCAAAACCTTAGATCGTGGTTCGATTCCACGTGCCCCTGCCATAAAGAACATAAACCTGTTTACATCTGTAAACAGGTTATATTATTTCAATAATCACATAAGCTTTTTTACATAAAGTGAAATCTGATCCCTGTTAGAAAAGTTTGAAATTCATCTATCAGTGACTGTTATAGCATTTATGCTTGCTCGATTTTCATAAAATTGTTTAAATTATCTTATTCCTTTCTTCGGTGCGTGTCGTGCTCTCAAGACATTAGTCATGGCAGCACCACCACTCACTGATGAAAGGAATGTGGCATGTACGCTACTCCCGCTACGGACAAAGATGGCAACAAGATCGCGCTCGACTTCCCGTGTTACGGGGACGGAACAGCGCCGGTTAGCCCCGAAGCCTGCGGGCTGACGCTGTGGTACAGCCATGACTCAGAGCCCGAAGGGCCTGGCCTATCATTTCAGCGGTATGCTAGTTGTGACAACAAGCACAGCTGGTTCTTCACCGCCCCTGCGACAGAAGAGAACGCGATGGACCTCGATGGCGTTGTCGTCGGCCATCTCGAGAACGATAGCGACGGACTCAAGTTCTTCAAGAAGGAGGAGTCCCGAGCCCATGTCGTAGTCACGCTCATGCCGCCTAGAAGGTAGGCAGCCTAGCCCGCGCCGAAGTAGAGTTCGCTCCTTCGGGAGCGGGCTCTACCACTTTTTAGACATTAAAAGTTCTAAGTGCGTCCACGAGGGGCAGCCAAAACAAAACGTCGACAACTCGTCGACGTTTTGTTTTGATTATCCTTACAACACCCCCAAGTCCATACTTATAATGGGGTCAGTATGAACAATAGTCGATGCCTCTTAATTTAACTATGATTTGAATTTAACCGACCTTATTTTTACAGACGACCACTGCTTGACCACTTCAGAAAACCTATTAGACCACAATTTGTTCGGCGACGTTCCACTCTCTCCTGTTAGTAGACAATTGGTATAATTTATGCTATAGTACTCCTGTTTCGTTGAGATTGATGTATTTTCATATCCGAAGCACTTTGACAAGCAGATAGCACAAGGTGAGAAGCAAGCACGTACAGCGCGCTTACTCCTCATCTTGTGTGTTAGGAAAACATACGCTCGCTTAGCGAGAGGCATACCCGCCAAAGATGGAGGAGAAGGCTTGTAATGAACATCAGGGGAGCAGGATCAAATGAGGTTGAACTGTCACATGACGGCCCCTTCGACGAGCTGGATGAGCAGTCGGTTGTCACTGACACCGAAACCCTTACCCCGCAGCACGTGGAGACCGTCTTCATGGCTTGTCTCTTCAAGGATGGCGAGGACATCAGCGACCACATCGTCGCCGAAGGCATCGTCCAGACCGTGGGCTTCCACCCCGGCCGCATCGATGAGTACCGTCAGGAGATCCACGACATGCTCGCAGAGCTTCCCGACGAGTTCAAGACCAGCGGTGGAGGTGGCTACAGCTTCCTCAACGCCTGCATGGACAAGCACGGCAACCAGTGGACTGGCATGCACCAGACCCAAGAGCAACTCGTCCAGCTCGGCATCGCCATCGGCGAAGTCGAGTACTGCCTACCGCGTGAGATGTGGATGGCCTTCCCAGGCGGCATGCCGTACTTCATGGTCAAGCAGTAGCTCTTCATGAGCGAGTATGGCAAGTGGGTGTGGGTTACAGTCTAGGTTCACGGTCTCCGTGATGTTTTCCTTAACCCCCATGTCTGCTTGTCATATTCGCTCCACGAATGTGTATTTGTGCTGATGAGTCCAAAAGGACGAAAGCGAAACTATATTAAACCACAATAGGTTCTATAATCATCGTTCAGGTGCGCCGACCGAAATACGAAATACCGTTAAGTAGCAAAAACAACAATCAGCAAGTATTATTAGGGTTATGACCAATCGTAAAGAAACGTATCCGATATTCGTAGATCTTGGTCTTTTTTATGTGCTTTCATTTATCGCATTCAGTATATATCTTGCCATGCTTTATACATCAGAAGCCTTGATTCGTGATGTGCTAGTAATCATTGGTATCAGCCAGATTGTCGCTTCTTTTTTTCAGTTATTTACAAATTATTATGCAAGACGGACTCGTATGTATTTACCTATGCCAGATGCAGCATGCACTCCTGATTGGCCATCCAACTCAGTAATGCTGCAGTATGGACTCCGAAGAGTTCATAGACCATATGCTTATATCTATACACTTTCTGTCATGCTTGTATCATTTATTATCGGCTTACTAGTCGCCGGTTTACTTCCGTAGCTCTGGTGGTGCTAAAACTTCTTTTGCCTAGCAAGTTGTTACCTGAAAGCTCGGCAGCTGAAAGCCGTATAAGAAGACAAGTTACAGCCTGGGTCGTGAGCAGATTTGCTGCGAATGCGACGAGACCAGTCGAAATATGCTTCTCTATCAAAAACATTTCACCACATCTAAGATGAAAGGCGTAGATGCTTCTGCAAGGAGGCGGCTATATATAATCATTTCGAAGTGAGCATTCATCGTGCCCGTATACTGATATTAGTTGTATAATTGTCATGTCATGCAAAAGCTTAAGGTAATACTACATCTCCTAAGGAAAATCCTCCTCGATGTTCGCGCACTCTACGCACTCGGCGGCTTCATCATGAGTATCGTTGCACATGAAGTTTTTCATATCTTAATGCATCTCGACACTATTACTGGGGTCACATTCTTTCCCAATAACCACGCCATCATTACCATCAATGCCACACTATCCGAAGGCTATAACCTCGATCTTGAAGAGGGCATAGCCTATGGAATAACGGCAATCATCATGTTTATCACCATCATTGATGTATTCGCTATCCATGACAGTCGGGATAGGAGAACTTCGCGCCAGACAATTTTCTCAAGTCCAAAGATCACTAAGCTCCACAAGCGCGCCCACACTCACCACCCGTTAAGGCATTTCATTCATCTTTTCCTGATTACTTTTGCCATTATGCCAGTAGCCGCAGTACTCGCATACATATTGCGATAGATCAGGAATAGGTGCTGATAACTCCGCATCGAGCTCAGTCGGATATTTCCGCTTTTTCTTTCCACCCGCCAAGCAATATTCGGATTCATTGGGCTGTAAAGGGAAGGCGGGGCTCTTTTTCTTGTGCTTCATACTTCCTTTTAGTATAGCGGAGTCTTTACTATCCCGAACAAGACATATATAATACTATACAATATATAGCAAAGGAGTTCACCTGTGTCGGACACACCAAAAAGTACGCAAAACAATATAATCTTTGGACTTGATACATTTGGCGATCTACCAGTCGATGATAAAGGAAAGTTAATGAGCCACCCTGAATCAATCAGACAGGTGGTAGAAGAAGCGGTGCTCGCTGATACAATCGGCGTAGATGTAATCGGGCTTGGCGAACACCACCGACCTGAGTACTCTATCTCAAGCCCAGAAACAGTCCTGGCTGGCATTGCCACGCGCACAAAGCATATCAAACTTGCTTCCGGTGTAACTGTATTAAGCTCAGATGACCCAGTACGAGTATTCCAGCGATTTGCTACACTCGATGCACTCTCAAACGGTCGCGCGCAAGTGATCTTAGGACGCGGATCATTCACTGAATCATTTCCGCTCTTTGGCTACGATTTACAGGATTACGGTGTGCTGTTTGAAGAGAAAGTCGAACTATTTGCCAAACTCTTAGATGAAAAACCAGTTTCTTGGAGTGGCACAACACGTGCCGCGCTCGATGGTGCCGATGTCTATCCAAAAACCGCTTCTGGGCGCCTTGAGACACTTGTCGGAGTTGGCGGCTCGCCAGAATCAGTGATCCGCGCGGCAAAATATAACTTTCCAATGGTCTTGGCAATTATCGGTGGATCGCCAGCCCGTTTCGTGCCTTACGTCGAACTTTACAAACGTGCAGCAGCCGACTTTGGCACAACTCCACATCCGGTAGGCATGCATTCGCCCGGTTTTATCGCTGACACTGACGAGAAGGCAATCGAGACGGCATTTCCTCTCTTTAAGGAGCAGATGGATCGCATCGGCAAGACTCGTGGGTGGCAACCGATGACTAAACAGCATTTCATGAACGAAGTAAAGGGAGGTTCGCTATACGTCGGCTCGCCCGAAACGGTGGCGAAGAAAATCGCTAAAGCCATACAGACACTCGGTGTTAATCGTTTTGATATGGTCTATGGCTTTGGTCCAATGCCTGCAAGTGCGAGGCTTCACATGGTTGAACTATATGGCAAGAAAGTGATTCCTGTGGTGCGAGAGATTCTCTCAGAAAGTTCGAAGAAATAATGCCATCTAGGAGTATTGGTATACTTGGCGCCGGCAAGCTTGGCATAACGCTTGCTCAACTTGCCATAAAAGCAGGATATACGGTATACATCGCAGGCTCGGAGAGTCCAGAAAAAATTGCCCTCAGTATCGAAGTGCTTGTTCCAGGCGCAGTCGTGCTCACAAAGGAAGAAGTTGCGGATCGAGCTACTATCATTATCCTTGCGCTCCCTCTTGGAAAATATAAATCTGTTCCAAAAGAGCACCTAACGGGCAAACTTGTTATTGATGCAATGAACTATTGGTGGGAGGTCGACGGACTCCGTGATGATCTCACCGACCCCAGAACATCATCCAGCGAGACAGTTCAAGCACACTTGGCAGATTCCCGTGTCGTGAAAGCATTTAATCATATGGGCTATCACGATCTATTTGATGAGACCAGACCCGAGAGTACACCGGGACGTAAAGCAATCGCTATAGCAGGAGATAGGGCCGAAGATATAAAAATTGTCTCCAGCCTCGTTAATGCATTCGGCTTTGATCCGCTCGTCATAGGAAATCTCGCAAGTGGCATTCGACTTGAGCCGGGCAGCGAGGCGTTTGGTGCTGACGAGGAGATCGGCACGCTCAGGAGTATCGTTAGCCGCTTTCCGACCACAGAAAAGGGGATGGAGGTAGCTCGTATACGGGGTAATCCTAGCTACTAGTTGTATTTGTTGCAGTTTGCTATAATATAAGCAGCCTAATGGGAGGTGCAAGATGAACGAAGACGAGTCATTGAAGCCAACTAATATACCAGTTGAGCCACCTAGCCCTAGTCACGTGTCTCCGTATGAGCTTCTATTGCGTCAAAGCCGCAAGATGGGAAGCTTTGCAACACGAACCTACGACATTACAAAAGAGTTCCTTAAAACAGATGTTACCCAGCTGCGCCCTGACGCGGCGCTTTTTAAATACCGTCAACGTGGTGGCAAGCAAACAGAAAATGACGAATCAATTAATGCAATCGTTAAATACTCTCACCAAGTACTTGCATCTGCCAGAACCGTACTCCTGCCATGGAGTCCTTTTCCTGACTCTGTCATTGTTGATCGTTCGAAAGTGACGATTATTAAACAGACATTCTTTTGGTCATCTGAGACGATTACGATTCGAATCGAGGATATTCTTAATGTCACCTCAACCCTCGGACCTTTATTTGGCTCAATTACCATATCAAGTCGAGTCATGAACTCAACCGATCATTTTGAGATCGACTCGTTTTGGCGCAAGGATGCTATCTACCTCAAGCAAATTATCCAAGGCTATATGATAGCCCTACATAGCAAGGTAGATACGAGCCGACTGAGCAAGGATGAATTAGTACATACTCTTTTGCAACTTGGCCGTGACTCTAAGGCCTAAA
>DASWXM010000034.1:0-9212 GCA_036405515.1 Saccharimonadales bacterium (SeqCode)
TCCCTTCTTTGTTCCGTTATGTAGCTCCATGTCGAGAGCTGGTTGATTACTATCATAGTGATGCATACCGCCAGTGATCACTACCGGAGCATCCGATTTTTTAGGGGCGTTTATGACCGCCCGGAGAGATTCAACCGCCGTTCTGCCGTCGAGCAGTAGGTCATATGGGTCATACTGCCGCAACTCGTCTCGTAGTTGATCAGCAGCATTCCATGATATCGGCCGTAGACTCTCGCTACTCATTACTCACATCCGTCGCAGATCGTCAGTAGCGCTGGATCAAGTGGTGCCGCAACCTGCCCGCTCTGCGCAGCCTGGTCATCAGCTACTGCCTGTGCATTTGCCATAGCCTGGTCGATAGCTGCTAGTTTTTCTTCAAGTGTCATGTCGTCGTTGATGATTTGTGATGCGTTCATTGTTTTATCCCCCTAGTTTTTATACTGTTTGCTTCTTAGCGAATCCGAATCCTGTCTTGCGGGCACCGCCCGATGTCTTGGCAAGTTCTTCAGATTTGTTCACTTTGGTTGTGGACTGTTCTGCTTGGTGTCGCGGCTTCACGTGTAGGTAGTACGTTGTTTTGAGGCCGCGCTTCCAGCATTCGGTATAAATATCTACGTAGTCGTCGATATTGCGTGTCTCAAGGTACATATTGCGTGAAATCGCCTGGTCAACCCACTTCTGTGCTCGGGCCGCTACTTCGATAAAGGCGTATGGGCTGAGCTGGAATGAAGTCTTGTAAACATCTTTGATGTGCTGTGGGATGACATCGATTGTCTGGATATCGCCCTGATTGGCCAGCACCTGGTCTTTGACTTCTTCCCAAAGGCCAGCTTCTTTGAGTGCATTCACCATGTTGACGTTGACTTCAAGGAACTTACCGGAGAGCGTACTGCGTGAGAAGATCTGGGCAAACTGTGGGTCGAGCCCTGGAGTAGTACCAGCGACGAGGCCGATGTTTGCCGTTGGTGCGATCGCCATAACAGTTGCATTGCGCATACCCTTCTTGACCTTCTTGCGAAGGACTTCCCAGTCCATGCGTGCTTTACGAGTCACATCAACCTTTACTTTACGGCTCTTGGCAAGCTCGTCGACAGTATCGATAGGAAGGATACCTTTGCTCCAGCCGCTTCCCTTGTACTCTGGATAGCTGCCACGGCTCTTGGCAAGCTCAGTTGATTCATCAATTGCATAATAGCTAATGAATTCTGTGAGCTGATCGATCAGGTCGTATGCTTCGTCGCTCTCATAGCTATGTGAAAGCTTTTCGAGGATATCGCTGAAGCCCATCAAACCTAGGCCAACCGCACGATTAGAGAGGTTTGAGTTCATTGCTTCAGGAATCGGTGTGTTCGTGATATCACAGAGATTATCAAGCTGACGGATTGCTGAACGAACAGATTTCTCAAGCTTGTCCCACTCCCACTCAGCCTTTTCGTTCAAATGGCGAGAAAGGTTGATCGAGACGAGGTTACACACTGAAGTATTCTTTTCATCCTGTGGCAATGTGATTTCCGTACAAAGGTTTGAGCAGTGAATTGTACCGGTGTTGTTGTTAAGCGCACGGACATTAATGGTGTCTTTCCAAGTCAGCCATGGGTGGCTAGTTGCCTGAAGAACAGTTAAGATTTGCTTGAACTGCTGACGAGCCGGGATCTTGGCAAAGTCGTGTAGCTCACCCTTATCGGCCATCTTTACGTACTCGTTGTAGCGAGCTGAGAATTCTGCACCGTAAAGCTCTGGAAGATCGCTTACTTCTGCTGGATCAAACAGATACCAGTCCTTGTCTGCTTGAACGCGCTTCATGAATTCGTCACTCATATAGACAGCAGTATTCATAATACGGGTACGGAGGTATGGGTCGCCTGAGTTCTGCTTGAGGTCAAGGAACTGTGGGAAGTTGAGGTGCCAGTTTTCCATATACATGGCAGCAGCTCCTGCTTTTTTACCCTTACGTGAAACAGCAAAGAGTGCCGTATCGATCATCTTCATAAATGGAATTGGACCAGTTGACTCAGTATTGGTCGTCTTTACCGGAGAACCCGCCGCACGAAGTTTGGTCATCGTGATGCCAATACCGCCAGTACCCTTAGCGATCCACATCGTGTCGCGAACTGACTTGGCGATTGATTCCATGTCATCTTGGAC
Organism: Saccharimonadales bacterium (SeqCode); assembly: GCA_036405515.1. Classification (GTDB taxonomy): domain Bacteria; phylum Patescibacteriota; class Saccharimonadia; order Saccharimonadales; family Saccharimonadaceae; genus JASLCR01. The sequence goes on from DASWXM010000034.1 coordinate 2,146, forward strand.
TTCCATCAGGAAGCAGTTGGAAAGCTGTGGGAATGCGCCACCAGCATTCACACGGGTTGAACCACCCGCTACGTATTCGAGACGTGCCATGTGCTCATAGAAGTCGATAGCCGCAGCTGTTGGATCTTCTTCATTGTAGCTAAGCCCCATCGCGATACGCATGTGGGTAAACTGTGGAGTTTCAATTGGCGCACCGCTGTTTTTACGGAGTGCGTAGCGGTTCTTATTTGTTACCACACCAATATACTTGAATAATTCGTCGTGAATCGGATCAAGTGCCTCACCAAGCTTTTTGAGATCAAAGCGACCATCGCTCATGCGAGCGTCAAGAAGACCGTCTTTAGTGGCCTGCTTAATAAACTTCGGAAATTCTTTTGCATGGAGCTTCTTCAGCTCGGCATCACTTTCGTAGTCACCTAAGATATTCTTATAGATGTTTTTGAGCAGCAACCTCGCTGCAATCTTGTCAAAATCTGGATCGTCTTTGACATTTTGAAGCGCTGTATGAATCACCGCTTCGTCAAGCTGCTCCGATGTAATGCCATCGAAAAGTGTTAGCTGTAGCTCTGTCGCTACCTGTACAACCTTGCTAATCTGATCCGGCAGTCCCTCAGAAGCCTTCACAAGCGCTAGGTTGATCATGTTGGCGTCAAATGGTTCGCGGGTGCCATCTCGCTTCACCACATGGATTCCGTCCATATAATCCCCTATTTACTTTATATTTTATGTTTGACACATTCCGGGAGCGCACCTCCTCGCTCATGTTTCCGGCCAACAACAAAGAACCATACCCGGTGGGTACCAAGTCACCTCTCATCGTTCCTTGCGTTAATGTGTGTTTTATTGATCAACTACATATGTAGTGGTCTGCATATGACTATAGACCCTATATATAGTCATTTCAAGCCTTTTTTGATAGTTTTTTTCACCACAAGCGTTTTTCACTTATACTACCCCTTATAGTGGCGTGTTGCTTTTTTACAACGCTATATATAGCGTTGTTTAGTTATTCAATCACACATGTTCGCAAGCATAATATAACCGCTCTGCTGGAGCATAATTATCCGTGTAAGGTCTTTGCTTTTGCAGTTGTAGCGATGTCATGCCCGGAGTTATAGATGGCGTATGACTATAGAGCACAATAAGATTTGTACGGCTATCAGGCTGGCCCGTTTCTTTTGAATAATACGCATATGGAAATCTACTTTGGTATGCCGCATTAATTCCTTCTAAAACCTCAAGACATGGGCCATAGGTTCCCGCTATAATATTAGCCATCACTACTCCATCTTGCGCAAGATTCTTCTCTAGCGCCTCAACATATTCACGCGTAATAAGCTGAAATGGAATAGAGGAGTTGCCATACGCATCTATAATAATCGCATCATATGTATGATTAGCCTGATTTAAGTATGCCCGGGCGTCATTAAATACCAGTCGAACGTTTCTTGGATTTTTGTAGTGGAAATACTGCTCGGAAATTTGCTTTAATCCAGGATCAATCTCAACAACATCAATCTGACTTTCAGGCAACTGGTCTGCTAGATATTGAGGTAATGTAAAGGCACCTCCACCTACGATAAGTATCTTGTTTGGCTTCCTATCAAGAGTAAGTCTAGCCAATTCACGGGTGTACCAAAATACCGGCTCACTTGAACCATCCGCAAACACCCCGGATTGAATTCCCATTGGATCAGTCGTAAGACCTACGATAGGACGCTGATTATATGTATAGTTGCGCACCTGGTAATGCGCCGACGCCGTATCAATATCGATCGTCTTATTTGGAGTAAGCAGTGAGGTCGCAATAATCACCAAGCAGACTGTAGTAAATGTAAGCCTTTCCGCCAGACGGTATCTTGGACGGATCAACCAGCTCACTCCGATCAGCAGTGTTGCCACAATGACAAAAGTTTGGCGCGACCCAACGTAACCAAATAATACAAAACCCGTCAAAAATGTCCCCACGATTCCGCCGATCGAATTTAGCGCATCAAGCGAGGCGATATGCTGCCCAGTCGTTTTGAGCGAGCGAACATTTAGCTTTGCAAGATACGGGCTCGTCACTCCAATCAAAAAACTAGTTGGAGCAAATAATACAAATGCCGCAGCAACGCCCTGTAATCGAACATCGTTTGATATTTCAACAACCGTTTCCAACACATTTGGATAAAATATAAGTGTCGTCAGTACCATAAATCCGGCAGCCCCAAGCAGCCACACAACATCTGTTTCATGATCTCGCTTGTCAGCAAGTTTGCCACCCACCCAGAAACCACACGCAAGTGCAGCAATAATCACTCCAATCACGCTGGTCCACACATACGTTGAGCTACCGATGCTTGGCGCTAGTATACGAGCTGCTGCGAGCTCAAAGGTCAGGAGACTGAACCCCGTTATAAATGAAATTGTTTCAAGCTTCCCGATACGTCGCATAATATCAAGTGTAGCACCACACGAATGACACAAAAGAACCTCTACTGCTGTTTGTGAACAATCCTGCCGCCCGCGAGTCCAACAACTACTAATACAAGGAGTGTGCCCGTAAAGACTGCGGTTGCCGTCGTCTCGTTTGATACGCCCGACTGAGGAGCATTTGGAGCGGCAGGGTCTCCCTGTGTATCTGATGCGATTATGCTCATACCACCAGTACCACTGAGTCCATCAACTTTCCAATATGTCACCCCGCCAATCACTACAATACTCACATTGTTATTCATGGCCGTCAGCTGCTTACCGCCCGGACAGCTTTTCGTTACATCGGCCAACGTCACCGCACCCTCACAGATAATTACGGCATTGTGCTTCGCAGCCTTCGGGACATATAACGTATGCGTGCCGGTAACACCCGGAGCGGATGCTAGTCCAGAGACAACGGATTTATGAGCCGCAAGATCAACCTCTCCCGTTACATTCGTCCAGTCAAGATCCGCAGTAAATACTGCCGTCGCCTCAGCAAGTGGTAGCGTGCCACTTAACAGACGGACGGTACGTATATCCATTTCACCAGCACCCGGCAGTCCCCTATTATCAAGAGGTTGACCATTGATGTCTTTTACTACGAGACCATTTGCTGTATCAATATACAAACAAGCCTGGCCTGCGTCATTGATTGTCCAGCCATAGGTATCAATAATAGATTGACGTGCCGCTTCAGCTGTACAGAAATTATTTCCGGTTGCGTCAAGCGTTACGCCGCTTTGCAGTGTGTGTGCCGACCAGCCTTCTAAAGTAGCATCATAGTTGGCAGTAGAAAATGCAGGAGCACCATCAAACATTCCCGACATGTCGGTTACGCTTGATACATTCCAGCTACCAAGGGATTGATTAAAGGATGTCGCGCTATTAAACATATAAGACATCGTCGCTACATTTGATACATTCCAGTGATCGAGCGGCTGATTGAAAGACGTGGCCTGATAAAACATCACTCCCATTTCGACGGCGCTGGAAACATCCCAATTATTCAGCGGTTGATTGAATGAAGAGGCGCCATAGAACATCCAATACATGTCGACAACATTTGACATATCCCAACTGTCTATTGGCTGGTTGAAAGACGTAGCCTGATAAAACATACCTGCCGTATCGGTAACATTTGAAGTATTCCAGTCGTTGAGTGGCTGATTAAAGGCAGATGCCAGACTAAACATATAATATAAGGTCTGAACATTTGATACATCCCAATTATCTAACGGCTGATTAAAGGCAGATGCCTCTTCAAACATTGTCTCCATGGTAGTTACACTCGATACATCCCAATTGCCAATTGGTTGGTTGAACGATTCCGCACCATCAAACATACTGCTCATATCAGTAACATTAGATACGTCCCAGGAGTTGAAGCTACTATTACCCGTTAGTGATGAAGCGCCCCCAAACATACTACTCGTGCTCGTAACATTCGAGAGATTAGGCGTATCAGTTGCCGTCACGTCCATGTTAGATGCTCCGAGAAAAGCACGCTCCATGCTAGTCCATGCATTATCCCCCCACTGTTCAACACGAAGAATTTTTTGCGCATCACCCGAAGAATAAATTCTTGGAAAGCTGCCGCAAATCTGTATAGTGTATGTGCCTGTCGCTCCAAAATCATGCGTTGCATCGCCAGCGATATTCGACTCATCCATCGTGCCATCATTGTTCCAGTCAACAGAGTAATTATAGCCACCGCCTGTCGTCGGGATAGTAATACTCGTACTATTACTTGTGCCTGGATTATCGGTCTTCCAGGTTGTGATGAAGTTAGTCGCCGATCCGCATGTAGCTGCGCTTGCATTTGGGCTCTCCGAAAATAAACTAACCAATTGCACAGCAAGTAAAGGAAGTAGAAGCGCCGTACCAAAAACCGTCCAGAACGAACGACGGCGTATTGCAAGGCCCGATCGCCTACTCGTAGTTTGCTTTATGTGCTTCTTCTTTATTTTCATCACTACCACCTGAGTTCTTATAATTATGCCTATGTATACTGCGAGCGTGGTGGATCTCGATACGGTTCTACTTTGATTCTATATTGAATGACCGTTTATGTACAGATACTGCTTTCTTGTTAAAATATCGCGCCAAATCCAATTGTAAAAAGCAGACATGCACAACCAAACAGCAAGCACTCTACAATTACAAACAATACCGCCCAGCCTGTGATGCGAAGCTTGATTCGTTTGGTTGGATGACTTGTCATCGGATCCTTTGAATCATAAACGATACCTATCCTCATACCAACAGAAGGCTCCTTAATGACTGGCTCAACATCCGTACCGGAAAATTCTTTGCCAGTCACATCCGTAAATATATACGATCCAATAAGATTATTTCCCTCTCCTGGAATAAGACTTGCAACTTCGTTCACCTCCGTAATCGTTGCTTCGGTCCGAGGCCACGACCGAACGATACCAGCTGCTTCGCGCAGACGGTAAATAAATGCACGCAGGCCCAACACGGCGATAAAGGCTGCGAGCAAGCCAGACAATATCGACACAATACCAATCAGTGCACCAAAACCGTCGAGAACTTTGCTGGCTGCATCCCAAAAACCCATACGCTAGCAATCTTTCGATATTCTATTCTTAGCGCTCATTTACTTTTGAGACTCTTCATATGCTGCTAGATACTCCTCACCAAGACGCAGACGAGCGTACCGGTCAATCGTAGATAGTGCCCGCTCAATCGCCTCTTTGCCTTCACATAAGGAGAGTCGTTGGCCAAGCAGCTCACCTATCGCTGTTTCAGAATCAAGCACAAGCGAAAATCCCCAGCACTTGCCGCTGCCGTAATCATCGAGACTACCCCGAATAACAAAAGCATCGTAGAGCACGAATTTAACTTGAGTATCGCCATACATTGTCGGATGCGAGACACCGGACAGGTATCTTTTGGCTATAGAAATAACTTCAATCCCTGTTAGGGCTTCTTGTGAAGCAGCTGGCTTGTCTATTGCGCTTCTCCTGCGAGCATCTTTTCTTTTCGCTCTGCCAGTGCCTTGAGTTCTTGCTCGAAGATATCCCAGAAGGTGCCTTCTACTGGCCTCAGGTCCATACCAGGGACGAATAGTCCAATTTTGCCCTCCTCATCAACACAATATACGATAGAGCTGCCGAGTGCCTTGAGGATTGGTACGGCACGAATACCAGTACGCTCCATAAAGGCCTTGCCTTCGCTTTCAAGTCGCATCCAGTCCTCACTATCCTTCGAGGCAGTGTATGTCTGAAGTCCGTTCATCATTGTCCAAGCTGGGCCGACATCAAGTGCTTTTGGTGCAGGCCAAAACTCTTCTTTTACCTCGATATACACGCCCTTACCCTCCAGAGCACCTTCACTGCCACCCCCCGTAAGGTGAGCAACATATTCGGCCGGAAACTTCACGCCCAGCTCCTTCTCGATTGCCCGAACATCCTCTACGGATGAGGCGTGTTCCGCCATTGGGAATAGTGTATAGTCCCTATCCAAATATTTTTGTAAAAGTTTCACTGTCCTGTCAACGTCTCGTGCGATGTTTTCCATGTACCAATTATAGCATCACGTGGCGGAGAGGATGGGATTCGAACCCACGGTGCAGTTTGACCCGCACACACGCTTTCCAAGCGTGCGCCTTCGACCACTCGGCCACCTCTCCGTATCACTCTATTGTATCAGTTGTATAAAATACGACCCGCTTACGGTTGCGCTCATCACTCTCACCTCTTTATAATGGAATAAATGCCGAAGAAATCTGCGAAACAACCGGTTATTGAACTTCGCGACCTGAAAAAACGGTTCGGTATTGGTGATGCCGAGCATTTCGCACTTGATGGCGTCGACCTCACGGTGGAAAAGGGCGAGTTCATCGCTATTATGGGGCCAAGTGGCTGCGGCAAAACAACGCTACTCAATATCATTGCCCTACTTGACCGTGCCACTGATGGCGATTATCTGCTCGATGGAAGATCAGTAGAAAGTCTACCGAGCTTCAAGCATGCTCGTATTCGCGCCGAGGAAATAGGGTTCGTTTTCCAAGATTTTAATCTCATCGAACGCATGAATGTCATCGAAAATGTCGCCCTGCCACTCACCTACGCTGGTATCCGCCATACCAAGCGTCTCAAAGAAGCCAGTAAAGTACTCAAAACATTCCACCTTTCTGAACGCGAATATTATATGCCGTGGCAGCTCTCCGGTGGACAGACTCAACGTGTCGCTATCGCCCGAGCACTCATTAACAAGCCAAAAATCATCTTAGCTGACGAACCAACTGGTAACCTTGATTCAAAATCAAGTCACATCATCATGGAGGAGCTTGCCGATATCCACGGACGCGGCAACACAATCATCATGGTGACACACAATCCTGATCTCACCACCTACGCGACTCGTGTCATTACTATGCTTGACGGTAAGATTAATACTGATACGAAAGATGTCAAAGTTGAGGATAAAAAGACTGCCGTCAAACGACCCCTCGGCAAACAATCCAGGGCAAGAAAACGCTCACGAAAATCCACCAGAAAAGGAGCTAAGTAATGCGTTTCCTGCTGCTTGAGCATTACCGTACCGCTACGGAGTCACTGCGCCGAACCCGAATGCGTACTTTT
>DASWXM010000035.1:0-42472 GCA_036405515.1 Saccharimonadales bacterium (SeqCode)
TTGTGTTGGTTGTGGTGATCGTCGGTGCAGCGATTCAGAGTGTTCGTCCTGCGGATGCATTAAGTAATGCCGAGAAGCAGAATAGGATCGATGAACTCACAAAACAAATTAATGAATCGATAGAATCATCGCGCAAGCTTAACCGTCAGTCAAGTTCACTATCATCACAGGTCGCCGCAAGCGAGCGCGAGCGCGAATATCTGAAAGCCCAGCTGACTACAAATACCAAACAGCTTGGTGACGTGAAGAGAAAAATCCAAGCCAGCGAAAAGCTGTTAGATGAAAAGCGAGGAGCACTCGGCCATATACTGGTATCGAATTACATCGATGGAGATATTTCACCCATTGAGATGCTTGCAAGTAGTGACTCCGTAGCGACATTTCTTGACCGGCAGACGATGCGCGAGAGTTTGCGTAGTGAGCTGAATAAATCGGTAGAGTCTCTAAAAGAAGCAAAGCGACAGCTTGCTTTTGAAAAAGACAGGCTGGCAAAACTACTGGGTGATCAAGAGAATCAGCGGATTGCATTAGAGCAACGAACTGCCGAGCAGTCGTCACTTCTTGTAGCGACAAATGGACAGTCCGCCAAGCTAGGAAAAATAACAGCAAAGATGGCAGAGGAGCGTAAGAAGCTTCAGGTGAGCCAGCAGCAACAGATGGCCAATGCAATGGCAGGGGCAGAGTTGGTGACGAGCGGTACGATATCCGAGCCAGTTGCTCAGGCGCCGAACCCTCAGCCCAAGCCGAAACCAACACCGAAACCTACAGCCCCTACGAAACCAAAGCCCACTGAGCCTACAGAGACTCCGAAGTCAACAACTCCTGCGCCAACCCCAAAACCAAAGCCTACCCCGACCCCAAAACCGCCCATTGTATTGCCGAACGGTGGTTATCCAACCTATCTGCAAAACTGCTTTGTAGACAGAAACGCACTGAGTTACGGTATTGACCCGTGGGGCTACGGCTGTCGTCAGTGTGTGAGTTATACCGCATGGAAAGTATTGCAAAAGACGGGTAGGGCAGCGATGTACTGGGGCAACGCTAAAGACTGGCCAGCAAGTGCCAAACGAGTTGGTTACAAGACTGGCACCACTCCAAAGGCAAAATCTGTCGGCGTCATGACAAGCGGCCCGTACGGCCATGTCGTTTGGGTTGAAAAAGTAAACCCTGGCGGTACGATCAATATTTCGCAGTACAACTATTGGCTGCCAAACAAGTCAAATGGTGGCTGGGGCTGGTATTCTGAATTTAAAAATGTTTCACCGAGCGCGTATCAGCTATATATTTACGTTTAGTTGATATCTTCTGGTAAGAACCCCTTTGTATGTTTAAAGTCAGCTTGCCATTTATAATCTTTGCCATAGCCAAGATCTTTCATTAATTTTGTTGGAGCGTTGCGAATATGGAGCGGGACGGGTGCATCGGGATAATCTTTGGCGAGGCCTTTGGCTTCGTACATCAGGTCGGTGATCTCACGCGATTTTTCACTTCGCGCCAGAGCCGTCGCGCAGTGATAGAGGATATAGTTTGACTCCGGCATACCAACACGCTCGACAGCCTGGAAGGTTGCAACTGCTAGGCTGAGCGCACCGTTGCCGGCCAATCCTACATCTTCACTGGCAAATATCACCATACGCCGGGCGATAAATTTCGGGTCTTCGCCGGCATCAATCATCCGGCTGAGATAATACAAAGTTGCTTTGACGTCACTACCACGCATGCTTTTTATGAATGCCGAGACGACATCGTAGTGCATGTCACCTTTTTTGTCGTAGCCAGGTACTTTTTTCTGAGCGGCTGCTTTGACGATTTCTGGTGTGACTTTCTCGCCGAAGCTAAGAGCTAGCTCGAGATTGCCAAGTGCCACGCGTGCATCGCCGCCAGATAGTTCCGCCAAGTAATCTAGCGCTTTCGGTGTAACGTTCTTAGCTTGTTTAAGTTGCTTTAATGCACGTTTTAGAATATCGATAATCTCATCTTTTGAAAGCGGCTGTAATACGAGTACACGAGTGCGGCTGAGTAGCGGGGTGATGACTTCAAAGCTCGGATTCTCCGTCGTGGCACCGATGAGCGTGATAAGGCCGGACTCAACATGTGGCAGGAACGCATCTTGCTGGGCTTTGTTAAACCGGTGGATTTCATCAACAAAAAGAATCGTACGAAGTTTAAGATTCCAGTTCTGCCGCGCATGCTCAATGACTTTCTCGACATCTTTTTTACCACTCGTCACGGCCGAAAGTTCGATAAACTCAGCATTTACTTCTTTAGCGATGATTCGTGCTAAGGTGGTCTTGCCAGTACCTGGCGGTCCCCACAGTATCAGGCTGACCGGTTCTTTTTGTTTGACGATTCGCCTGAGAATTTCTGTGTCGCCGAGCAGGTGTGTCTGACCGATCACTTCATCGAGTGTTTCGGGCCTCATTTGTTCGGCGAGCGGTACACGTGTCATATGTATAGTATACTTGTATGTAATGAGCCGACAAACTGTACTACTCTTGTTTGGTGGTGAATCGTCTGAACACGATGTTTCTATCATGAGCGCGCGCAATGTCTATGCAGCAATGGATGGAGAAAAATACGATGTTTTGCTTTGCTATATCGATCGAACAGGCAAGTGGTGGCTGCTTGATAACTGGCAGGAAAATCTTGATGAGCATGGTGGTGTACGGTTAGCTGCCGTACCCGGATCTGGGAGCTTTATTACCATTCCTGGCGATAAAGTCGTTCATGTCGACATTGCTTTCCCGGTGCTTCATGGAGAAAACGGACACGAAGATGGCGCGGTACAGGGGCTCATGAACCTTACTCACATTCCGGTGATAGGGTGCAGTCTTGGTGCAAGCGCGGTCTGTTGGGATAAACTCTATACAAAACAGCTTCTCGTGGCAAATAATATTTCAGTCACACCATATGTAGCGTATCGAAAGGGTGAGACTATGCCGTCCTATGATGAGCTTGCTTTACGACTGAGTACGGAGTTATTCGTTAAGCCAACCGTAGCTGGCAGTTCGGTTGGTGTGAGCAAGGTACATAGCGAAGCAGAGCTCCAGCCGGCAATCGAAGCCGCACTCGAGCACTCGATGACTGTATTGATTGAAAAAGCGGTCGTAGGCCGCGAGCTGGAAGTGGCGGTACTTGGTAATCCCCCAAACCATCAGACGAGTGGTGTCGGAGAGATCATTCCTGGTGAGGAATTCTATAGTTATGAAGATAAATATTCACCAGATAGCAAGGCCCAAGTGTTAACTCGGGCCGATTTGTCAGATGATCTTCGTGATCAGATTAAAGCGGTTGCCTATGACGCGTATTCAGTGCTTGGATGCGAAGGACTTGCCCGTGTTGACTTCCTTGTGGCTGAATCGGGTAAAATCTATGTAAACGAATTAAATACACTCCCTGGCTTTACGAACATCAGTCAGTATCCGAAGCTATGGAGCGAGCAAAGTATTCGATATTCTGAATTGATCGATCGTCTTATCGAGCTCGCCTCGAAAAAATGATATACTGAGGATAATTAAACGGAGGAAAACATGGAACTACTAATAGGTGTTATTATTGTACTCGTCATTTTTGTCTTGAGTGGTATTAAGGTTGTCAATCAATATGAGCGAGGCGTTGTACTGACTCTTGGTCGCTTCACCGGCATTCGCCAGCCAGGGCTTCGCGTTGTTGTGCCTATCTTTCAACGATTGATCCGTGTGGACGTGCGCTCGACACCAATTGATGTGCCAAAGCAAGAGATTATCACTAAAGACAATGTCACTGCAGGTGTCGATGCTGTTGTTTACTTCCGTGTACTTGATGCACCAAAAGCAGTACTTGAAACCACAAACTATGTTTATGCGACAAGCCAATTTGCACAGGCAGCGCTTCGTGATATCACGGGTAACTTTGAGCTTGATGAACTACTGAGCAAACGTGAAGAAATCAGTGAAAAGATTAAAGAGATTGTCGACAGTCAGACCTCACAATGGGGAATTGATGTTGAAAACGTCAAGATCCAGAATATCGAGCTTCCACAAGACATGAAGCGTGCAATGGCTAAGCAAGCTGAAGCAGAGCGAGAGCGACGCAGTAATATCATTAATGCTGAAGGTGAAAAAGCAGCTGCCGAGACATTGGCTCAGGCTGCGGCAATTATCTCAGGAACACCTGGTGCGCTTAACCTTCGAACACTGAATACTCTTGAACGTATCAGTACTGAGCCGTCACAAAAAACGACTTTTCTTTTCCCGATCGAGTTGCTTGATGCTATCGGTGGTCGTAACCAGAAATAGCTTGCGAGTTCGCCTCTGTTCCGGTACAATGGAGCGGAGTGTGGCTCTTTAGCTCAGTTGGTAGAGCAGAGGCCTGAAGAGCCTTGTGTCACTGGTTCAAGTCCAGTAGGAGCCACCAAATAAAAACCCGATCCTCGTGATCGGATTTTTATTTGGCCGGGAAAAAGCAGCCTTAGTGCATCGTATGTTCAGCCGGTTGCGTCGTGTTATACCAATCCTTCTTCCATTGCTGCATTTTAGCGATTTCTTCTTCCTGTGCATCAACGATTGCTTTTGAAAGATCCTTGATTTCTTGATGCTCGGCACGTTCACCGGAAAGTTTCGCCATGTCGACTGCTGCCTGGTGATGATCGATCATGTGGGTGATGAAAGTTCTGTCATAATCATCACCCTTTTTATCTTTCAGCGCGGCAGTTATTTGGCTCATGCTGACTTCTTTTTTATCCGTAGGCTCGGTAGATGATTTCTCTAGCGAGGCGGCGGTAGCTACTAGTAACCCTCCGAGAAAGAACCCGAGAAGTCCGTATAATAGTGATTTTGTTTCCATGACTTCTCCTTTTTAGTGATTATGTCCGTGGTGGTATTTCATGACGAGCGCATGTCCTTTGCCTTTGGTGAGCAAGTAGCGATTTACAGGATACGCCGCAAAGTATGCGATCATCAGGGCGATCGGCATGCTGATCCAAAAAAGTGGATCGACAAGTCCGGCAGCCATTGCACCTGGTATTGCTAGCATGACCGCATTGTCAACTACTTCCATGGTCGCGATCGAAAGGGTATCGGCGGCGAAGACGATCGATAGCGCTGCAAAAAAGCCAAGACCGGCTTTCTTGAGCGGGAGGGTGGAAAGAGTAAACCCAAAGACGAATGCGAGAGCTATCGCTAGGATGACTGTCATGAGATTGCTGAGCCCGAAGGCAGTTCCGATAATCAGCCCGATTACTTCACCGATCGCACAGCCTGTCAGACAGTGTAGGGTGGCGCTTGCCGCCATCTTGTTTAAACTAGTCTTATCGTTATGGCTGTAATGGTGGCTATGGTGATGTTCCTCGTGATGCATCGTTACTTCTTTCGTTTTAACTTATATACTTTTAATATTTCTTCGGTCGCCTGATTATCATCACCATTTTTGATCTGATGAATAACATGAGTGCTCAAATGATTTTCGAGCAGTAAATCTTCGACACCGGAGAGCGCTTCTTTAATGGCTGATGCTTGGGCGATGATGTCGATACAATACGTATCTTCATCGACCATTTTCTGCAAGCCGCGTACTTGACCTTCGATGATCTTGAGGCGTCGCATTGCTCGTGGTTTTATATCTTCTCTCATAGCTTTATGATACCCCTAGGGGGTATATGAAGTCAAATAGAAGATTATATAAAATGATTAAAGTACTACCCAAGAGAGGGCAGTACTGAAAAGTATCAAATTATAGTATTTTTCTACTTGCAGAAGCCTCTGCTATCTAAAATGAAATATAGTAGTTGGGCATGGACGAGGAAATGCGCATCTCGCTGTAATGACCCGATCCAGTGCCGCCTGCATTGTAGTAGTCGTATTGGCTAATGTCGATCGTGCTATCACTATTCACTCTCTCAACCCACACTAGATGACCGTATGCTCCTGCCACTATCACCCCGACAGAGTTAACACTTGGTGTAGTACGTATTGTTTTGCCCGCAGCTTGTGCACTTGCTGGCCATTGAGCTGCATTTCCGTAGTAGTGCGGAGCGTATCCAGTACTCTGGTAAACCTTGAAGGCGGCATAGCTTGTGGCAGTTCGGTTGTAATATCCCCATGGATCTACAATGGTCGCATAGGGAGCTGTTGCTAAGTATTCTAGATAACCGCCATTTATACTGGGCTCAGGAGTCGGAGTCTGTTCTCTGCAGGCTTCTTTATCAAGCCTATTCTGTTCGGCATTTGAGCCTTTGAGTGTTTTACGATCCTCGGGGTTGTTTGATGTCGAGCGAAGCTGGCCGAAACATGCGGTGACGTTGGCGTTACTTTCCTTTACCTCAGCGGCCATTATAGGACTTGAGAATACCACAGAACTGATTGCTATAGATGTTACCAATGTAAATATTTTACTCAAAATGACTAACTTCATACCCCTCCAATTTATATACACTATATCATAGAGTTTGGAGCTTCATGGTTAATATGACTAACACCCGCCTCCTCCTAGTAATAAAATGAAATATACTCCATCCATTAAGCGACTACTTGACAAGTCTGCAAAGATTAAAGTAAACCGAGTACTTTTTAGAGGGAGCAATCAACTTGACAGCCCTCAATCCCTATGTGACAGTACAAATTTCCAGCGAGGTGATTATATATCAGAGGTTTGCTTCAATGAAGCGACTTAGCGGTTCGCCTATGCCTCTCTGCCAGAATTGAGCTTGCTCTTCTTCGGTCATTTCAGAAATGTACTTGCCTGTCTCTGGGTCAACCTGGATGGCCTCCAGCGGGAAGCCCGGAATCATTTTGTCGCTTGCTTTAGCAACAAATAAACGAGGTGAAATAATAACTTCTTCGATACTTGTACCATCAGGTTTAGCTATCGATACACCAAACTCCCAATAGCCTTCGATTTGCTCGCCGTGACTTCTTACAAGTTCCTTGTAATTCTCAAGCATCTCCTCGTCTGTTGAGCGCTCAGTACCGCCAATTCGTCTAACATAAAGTCCAGGCTGTTCACCTTCTGGCAAGTCATTGAAATATAGTGCGTTATCTATCGCAAAAACGGTTCGTCCAAGAGCATTCGCATAAGCCGTTGCTTTTTTCCTGCACTGTCTTACCATCTTCTTTAATGGTAATGCTGATGTCAAATTCATTAATTCCTCTGACAAGAACATGCTTGCCTAACGCGCCTTGTACTTGTTGAATCTTGGCCTCGTTACTTGTTCCAAATATCAGTTCTTTCATCTTACTCATGGGCTAATGGTAGCAAATCAATCTAAAGAAAGAAAATAAAACACCTGAGCAGGTGTCTATGTATTAGTCTGTATATGTGGTGCGGGTTAGGAGACTCTAACTCCTGGCCTCTTCCATGGCAAGGAAGCGCTCTAACAACTGAGCTAAACCCGCAAGTTGTTTACAGGGAATGATTATAGATGAGGATAACGGTTTTTTCAAGTAGGTGGGCGAATAAAACGAACTGAGGTATCATAGAGTATATGTTTAAAAACTACATACAAAAAAAGCTCGAGGGGTATGTACGAAAATATCTGGCAGCTCATCCTGAAATAAAGTTAGTCGCTGTAGGGGGTAGTGTAGGTAAGACATCGACGAAAACGATGATCGCGACGGTACTTGCTCAAAAGTATCGAGTGCGTATGCGCGACGACAATCACAATACGCATATGAGCGCACCACTTGCGATTCTTGGTATTGAGTATCCAGAAAATATACGAAGTATTTTTTCGTGGTTTGGTGTGTTTCGGGCAGCTAGAAAGCGCATCAAAGCATCCACAGATGTCGATGTGATTGTGCAAGAACTTGGCACGGATAGAATTGGCGAGATTGCGCACTTCGGCACGTATTTACGTCCGAATATCGGTGTGGTGACTGCGGTGACGGCTGAGCATATGGAGTTTTTCCAGACGATCGAGAATGTGGCGGCCGAAGAAATTGCACTGGCAAACTTTTCGGAGCTTGCGCTCATCAACCGCGATGATATTGAGGGGCGTTTTGCTGAACTGTTGACTGATGGTGCGATAAATACCTATGGTACGACAAGTGCTGCGGAGTATCGTTTTGAAATCGGTGACTTTACAGTCGATGATGGTTATAAAGGCGCCATTATTGCCCCAGAATTTGCGACAGCGGTAAATGCTCAAGTAAAAGTGCTTGGTGAGCATAGTCTCAGGCCTGTGACGGCGGCGGTCGCTGTAGCTATCAAGCTTGGGCTGAGTCCCGATGAGATCGTACAGGGTCTTGCGACCATTCATGCTGTTCCTGGTCGGATGAATGTGCTGCGCGGCGTAGAACACAGCACGTTGATCGATGATACATACAACTCAAGTCCGGCTGCCGCAGCTGCAGCATTGCAAACTCTCTATAGTATCCAAGCGCCGCAACGCATCGCACTGCTCGGTGATATGAATGAGCTTGGGACGATTTCCGATGTTGAGCATCAGAAGTTGGGACAGCTCTGCGACCCAAATTTACTTGCATGGGTGATTACTGTCGGCCCGCAAAGCGAGAAGTTTCTCGCGCCAGCAGCTCGTGCGCGTGGCTGCCAAGTAAAAAGTTTCGCCAATGCGATTGATGCCGGTGCATTCGCGCACTCAGTGATTGAAGAAGACGCGGTCCTGCTAGCAAAAGGCTCTCAGGGTGGTATTTTCCTTGAAGAAGCGTTGAAACTCTTGCTTCATGAAACGACCGAAGATCGTCAGCTTGTACGCCAGTCGGATGCATGGAGGCTGGAGAAGGATAAGCACTTTGCCCGTTTTAAGTGAGACCTGTGCTACACTAAAGAAAATCTATAGTAATCATAAGGATTAAGAGTATGCCAGAGGAACCAAAAAGCAATCCGCTTCCATCGCCAGAAGCGAACATAGAGCCGGCCAGTCCGAATACTGATGAAGTGTCAAAAATTGATATTGAGGAAACTCCTTCTCGAGCTGATCCGATGAGTTTTCCGAGCAGCGAAATTGAACCGCCAACTGGTACTGGACTTGTTGAAATATCGACTCCAAACCCTGAGTCGAGTCAGTCGCACGCTATTACTGATGAGACATCGAGCCAATCGCCAGTCCAGGCTAATTCCTTCGAGCAATCGGGGGTGGTGTTGCCCGAGACTCCTGCCAAGAAGAGCGGTAAAAAGAAGTTCATCATCGCTGGTGTAGTAGTCGGTATCCTTGCGCTTCTTGGTGGAGGTGGCGCACTAGCATATACCGTATGGAACCAGAGTCCCGACAAGGTGATCATGGATGGGCTTGCGAATTTACTGACAGATGCACCCAAAGGTATGACACTGAAGGCAGACTATCAAGCTGAGGATGTTAAACTGGCGTTGTCTGTTGACGCAAAAAGCAATGAAAAGATGCGTGATGCAAAGATAGTTGTCAACTTCTCTAACTCAAAGGAGAATATTGAGTTGACTGCATCGGCGAATACTCTGACAAAAACACAAGATGGGGTGATGTATCTCAAGCTCAACGATATTCGAGAGCCAATCGAAAAAGCAATAGGGATGACGGCGGACAAACAGCAAGTTCCTTTTGGATTAAATCAGGGTAATGGTGCTTCGAATATGTCTCCTGCGGCGCAGAAAGCAAAGCTACTCAAGCAAATCGATCCGATTATCACGAAGATTGATAACAAATGGATTAAGATTAATGCTAAGAGTAGCAGCGATGATGTAATAGGTGGCATGCAAAAGTGTGTCAATGATCTTGTGAAGAAAGTCGAGACCAATAAGGCTGTGCGTGACGAAATCATAAGAGCTTATTCTGGTAACAGATTTATTGTAGTGAAAGAGCAACTTGGAGTAAAGGACGGTAGCTACGGTTACGTTCTTGGCTTTGATGAGACGAAAGCAAGCGGATTTATAAAAGCGTTAGATTCAACGCAGTTCGCAGCGGGTATGAATAAATGCTTGGGCGGTAGCGGACGACCTGATTTGTCTGACGGTGAAGTGGCCGGGGTTGATGATAATTTCAAAGATTCTCGATTTGAGCTATGGGTTAGTCAGGGTGCGCACCAAATCACTGGAGTAAATGCCCGGGCTAAGCTCTTGAATGGGGAGAGCGAATCAACGGTAAAAATAAATACAGCGTTTAGCTACGAGTCAGCAACAGTGCCGAGTGAACCTACTGATGCGATTGATGCAGAGTCCGTAATGCAGGAGATACAGGCACTTACGATGCAGAATATGATGCCAGGCACTGCAACGACACTCCCGGTGAGCCCTACGCCTCAACCGGTGACGAACCGAAACACTGCACTTAGAGAAATGATTATTCGGCAATACCGGGCAAACAATCGTGGCTTGCAGCCATCAGAAGCTGAAATCGAAAAAATACTCAAAGAATACAATACTTCGGATAGAGTGTAAGCAAACCAGCACCTCTGGTATACTAGGTAGCGTATGAGACGCTATAATCCATCTGAAATCGAGCCTCAGTGGCAGAAAAAATGGGCCGAAGATGGCCGATATAATGCTACGGAAGAATCCCATAAGCCAAAATACTACGTGACAGGTATGTTCCCATATCCGTCCGGTGCCGGTATGCACACCGGACATTTTTTCGAGCATTCAATTGTCGATGCGGTGGCACGATTTTACCGAGCGCAGGGTCATAATGTTATGTATCCGATGGGCTGGGATAGCTTTGGTCTGCCTGCTGAGAACTATGCGATTAAGACCGGCAAAGCTCCCGCGGTTACAACTAAAGAGAATATTGCCAGTTTCAAGAATCAGCTGACACGAGTCGGCGCCAGTATTGACTGGTCGCGTGAAATTAATACGACCGACCCTGAATATTATCGCTGGACACAGTGGATATTTACGAAACTATACGAACGTGGTCTAGCGTACCAAAAAGAATCCCTGCAGTGGTGGTGTCCGGTTGATAAGACGGTGCTTGCCAACGAACAAGTCGAAGGTGGCAAGTGTTGGCGCTGCGGTAGTGAAGTAGAAAAGAAATCGATGAAGCAGTGGTTTTTCAAAATTACTGAATATGCCGATGCACTTCTTGAGGAGATTCCTGCGCTTAACTGGCCGGAAAAGATCAAAACTGCGCAGACGAACTGGATTGGAAAATCAGAGGGCGCGGAGATTAGTTTTCAAGTTGATGGTGGTGACGAAGCGATTACTGTTTTTTCAACCCGTCCTGATACAGTTTTTGGTGCTACTTTCTTAGTGCTTGCTCCAGAGCATAAATTAGCGCGTAGCCTTGCGACTGATGACACTCGTGCGACTGTTGAGAGCTATATCGACGAAGCAGTGAAGAAATCTGAGATCGAACGACAGTCTGAAGGCAAAGAAAAGACAGGTGTCTTCACGGGCAGTTACGCGATCAATCCAGCTAGTGGTGAGAAAGTACCGATCTGGATTGCTGATTACGTACTCGGCGGTTACGGTACCGGTGCAGTCATGGGCGTGCCAGCACACGACGAACGTGACTTTGAGTTTGCGGAGAAGTTTGGACTGTCTGTCGTAGAAGTAATTCAGAAGCCGAATCATGATGAAGCGATTTATCATGGCGAAGGTCTACTGATAAATTCGGGTGCCTTTGATGGCATGAGTACGAGCGATGCCCGCGAAGAGATCGTCGCGTGGCTTGAGCAACAAGGTGTCGGTAAAAGCAAGACGACCTACAAAATGCGCGACTGGCTGATTAGTCGTCAACGCTACTGGGGCGCGCCGATTCCAATTATTCACTGTGACGAGCACGGCGCAGTACCTGTGCCTGAGGATCAATTGCCGGTACGTTTGCCGGAAGTTGAAGACTATGAGCCAAAGGGTGACGGCATGTCACCGCTGGCCCGCCAAGAGACTTGGGTAAATACGACTTGTCCAACTTGTGGCAAGCCTGCAAAGCGCGAGACTGATGTGATGGATGGCTATGCGTGTAGCTCATGGTATCTGCTTCGCTACACCGATCCCCGTGATGATGACCAGGCATGGGCTCCTGAAAAAGCGAAATACTGGACACCGGTGGATATGTATGTTGGCGGCGATCATGCTGTAGCACATCTCCTCTATGTGAGATTCTGGAGCCACGTATTCTTTGACATGCAGCTTGTGCCAGAGAAAGAGCCGGTCAAGCAGCTGGTCTATCATGGTTTGATCCAGGCTGAAGACGGCCGCAAGATGAGCAAAAGTCTTGGTAATGTGGTTGATCCGCTTGATGTAATTGACCAAGGATACGGCGCCGATGCACTTCGCACATTTGAGCTTTTCCTTGGTCCTATCAATGAAAATTCCAATTGGTCGTCACGCGGAATCGCGGGAGTCTATCGTTTTTTGAATCGCCTTTGGACCCTGGTGCAAGAGTTTGATGAGGCTGAAAAAATTACCCTTGATACTACAAAACTTGAAAGCGTAGTGGATCAAACAACCAAAAAAGTCTCAAGTGATATTCATCGACTGAGCTTCAATACGGCGATTGCTGCACTGATGGAGTGCATAAATGAACTATACAAGTTGAAAACTGAAGGATTTAGTGAGGCATGGCGCGAGAACCTCGCAAAGATTATTCAACTAGTTCAGCCGTTCGCGCCGCACATGGCTGCTGAGCTTTGGGAGCAGCTTGGTCATGATAGTCAGCTCGACTTTGAGTCATGGCCGGTATGGGATGAGGCAAAGATTGCGACCGACACTATGACTATTATTGTACAGGTGAACGGCAAGCTTCGTGCCAAGCTCGAATTAGCAAAAGACACCTCTGAAGATGATGTAAAGAGCGCAGCTCTTAGTGACGAAAAAGTGCAGCTGCTTCTCGGCAATCAAAAACCGACCAAGGTAATTTATGTTCCTGGCCGGTTGGTGAATATCGTTGTTTAGGATAGAAGTGACATTACTCTTCGGGAGTAACTACTTCAATGTGCTGTGACGGCGGTTGAGGTTCGCTCATCTCTGAAGACGATGATTGATTAAGTGCAACGGCAAGTATAGCAATTGTAGCAATAGCTCCTACGGAAAGAGGACCTCGAAGAGAGTCTCGATCGCGCTCTACTCTACTGTAGGTGTTGCGTTCAGACACTTCCTCTGCTGTTGATGCTCGTGTATGAGCCTTTGTATCAAATGAATATTTACGTTCACTCATACTATCTATTATATAACTCAAATGAGCTTATGTCAATAATATATTGAACCAGAGGCGATTTCATAGTATAATGACAGGTAAATCTATTACAACCTTACTAAGGAGAACATTTCATGGCACAGCCTAAAAAGCAATCAAGTCCACGCAAGACTGGTCTTCGTCGTAGCCACCTACGCCTGAAGCTTGCACGCGCAGTTAATGCAAAATCACCAGTAAAAGTACTCACTACCAAGCGTGAGACTGGCAAAAAAGCAACTTCGTAATCTCTCGAGTACGAAGAATAAACACCCGACACTAAATTAACAAGGAAGAACCAAATGGCTTCAAATCGACACCTCGGTCGTATCGTTGCATTACAGTCACTCTACGAGTATGAGTTTCATGCAGATGATACTGCGAGTGAGCTCATTGATGAGATCTTGGCGCGAAACATCGCCAGGTATGAAGAGACAATCGACGACAAGACGTTTGTTGAGGAGTTGGCAAAAGGTGTGCTCGCTCATCGAGACGAGCTTGATGAAAAACTTCAGCCGATTGCACCGACATGGCCGATTCACCAGGTTGCACTGATTGACCGAAATGTTCTACGCATAGGTCTTTATGAGCTTCTATATCGTGCGGAGACAGTTCCGCCAAAAGTAGCGATTAACGAGGCGGTAGAGCTTGCAAAATCATTTGGTTCCGATAATTCGAGTAAGTTCATCAATGGTGTCCTAGGGACAGCGCTCAGGACACTCGTGAAGGGAGAACCGGATGCCGAAGCCACGGAAGTTTGATTCATTCAAAAAAGTCCTCTCTAGGGGCAAGAAACAGTCTATTCAAGAGATCGTACGTGAGCCGACTGCTGGCGGGATAATATTTCGACATGGCGAAAAGGATCTTGAAATTCTTCTTATTCAGGATGCGAAAGACCGCTGGACAATACCGAAAGGCCATATCGAGCCGGGTGAGACAGCGGTACAGACAGCTCGTCGTGAGATTGCCGAAGAGGCGGGACTGCATAATGTGGAGATGCTTGGCTGGCTTGGTAAGATCCATTTTCGTTACCGCCGGATCGACAAACTCGTCCTCATGACGACGCAGATTTACCTAGTTAAGGCACTTGGTGATACCAATGCTATCAAAAAAGAGGAGTGGATGAACGATATCAAGTGGTTCCGCTTTAATGATGCGCTTGATGAAATTGAGTATGAGGATATCGCAAAACTGATGCTAAAAGCGAAGACACGTATCCGCGAGGAGAGTCTGTAGATGACCGGTATGCAGACTGCGCCGTATCAGGATTTTGCTAAAGAAATGCTTGGTTTTGAGTTTTCTAATATTGATCTTTTGATTACAGCCTTGACTCATCGCAGCTATGTCAATGAGCATAAAAAATCAGCTCGTGAACATAACGAGCGGCTTGAGTTCTTGGGTGATGCAGTACTTGAGCTCGCGGTAACAGATTTCCTGTTCAACAACTACGCCGAGCCTGAAGGTATTCTGACAAGCTGGCGTGCGGCACTCGTGCGTACTGAGAGTATTGGTGCCGCTGGTGATAAGCTCGGTTACGAACCGCTACTCCGTATGTCTCGTGGTGAAAGACAGGGAAGTGATCGTGCCCGGCAGCAGATTTTGGCTAATGCATTTGAGGCAGTCATTGGTGCGATTTATCTTGAAAAAGGATACGACGAAGCTGAGAAATTTATTCAGAAGCATATTACCAGCAAGCTTGATGCAATCCTCAAAGATGGCAGCTGGCGTGACCCTAAATCACACCTTCAAGAGGTATCGCAGCGTATTGACTCGGCAACTCCTCAGTACAAGGTACTCGAAGAAGTTGGTCCTGATCATGACAAGGTATTTACCCTTGGTGTGTACGTTAATAGCACACTCATGGGTAAAGGTACTGGTCATTCAAAGCAGATCGCACAGCAGAACGCTGCGAAGGCTGCGTTGCAAGAATATGCCAAGCGCGAACTCTCGGCGTAATTGACTCCTTGATAACGCTCATGCTACTATGACAACATGTTGAGGGTATTCGTAGGATTATTTGGTGTCTTATTTTTCAGTGTTATTTTTACCCCATCACCTGCGCTTGCCGCTACCACTCCGGACAGCTGTTTCCAGTTTGACAGCGGAATGGGCGCTATAACCAATTACTATGACTACGAGAATGGTGATCCTGAACAGCCGGCTTGTAGTCGAGATGTTGAAATACCTGAAAGTATTGGTGGAACCGTGGTAACGACTATCGGCTATGGCAATTACCCCGCTTTTCTCGGTAAGGATCTTACGTCTGTGACTATCCCAGACTCAGTGACGAGTATCGGAAATGCCGCGTTCTCTTATAATAAGCTTACCTCTGTGATCATTCCAGACTCGGTAACAGATATCGGAGTGCAGGCATTCAGTGATAATCAACTTACGTCGGTGACTATCCCAAATTCTGTAACAAATATTGGCGATTATGTTTTTATGAACAATAAGCTCACCTCTGTGACCATCTCAAGCTCAACGACAAGTATTGGCGCCTACGCATTCTCCAACAACCAGCTCGTCTCGTTAACGATCCCAGACAGTGTATTAGCAATTAGGAATGGTGCTTTCTCTCGTAATCAACTTACGTCTGTGACTATCCCAGATTCAGTGACGAGTATCGGAAAATATGCATTTCAGAGTAATCAGCTTACGTCGGTTGTTCTTCCTAATTCGCTTGCCGTTATAAATGAGGGCGCCTTCATGTTCAACCGCATTACCAAAGCAATGATTCCCACTTCCGTTCAAATTTTCGATTTAACCGCCTTTGCTGGCCAAAACACCTGGGGTAGGTCAATAGAGGATTCAACCGACCCCGCGTATGATATATACGGGGGTGATCTCTCTGTCGTTCAGCACGTCTACGACAACATGTGGTATACACAGCTGTACACCAAAGACAAGACAAATCCTCAGAGCCTACCGGACGGCATCATGAGCGAATGGTGGTGGACTGGTGATGTCAACCAGAATGGCGATCAGCATGACCCTGTTGGTGGCCACCTCCTCAACCCCGCCTTCATCACGCTCCGCTACAAAGATGAGCAGGGACACCAACTGAAAGCACCGGTCACCTACACTGGCGTGCGTTCAACCACCAACGCCTACTTAACTAACTACGGCATCACTGACTCAGCTGTCAAAGCTCCTCTGGATCCATATAACCCAACCTCAGAAGAAGCAGACGATCTGGCCGCTGGGTTTGCCCAGTACTACCGCTCCGGTCAAACTAAGACATTCAGCGCACCTGCTATTGCTGGCTATACAGCACCGTCAGCCAAGACGGTAACCTTCACTCCGGGTGAGAACATCGTTACCTTTACCTACCACAGGAAGACAACCCCAACCATCAGTGTCAATGGCGACAAAGCTATCGCCAAGACCCCAACAATCCCGTCACGGCCAACCTTCAGTGGAGTAGCTACTCCGGGAGCAACTATTGTCGTCACGGTACACTCTGACCCGATTACCTGTACAACGACTGCCGACAGTAACGGCAAGTGGAGCTGTACGCTCCCCGAGAGTCTACCTGCTGGTACCCACACTGTCTACGTCAAGGTAACCAACCCCGACAACAGCGTTCAGAACCTTGGCCCCTACAGCGTAGTCGTCAAGACTGGTGATGGAGCGACTGTGTTGGCGCCGGCTAGTGGAGTTTACCGGGTTGCTCCGGTATTGTCATGGACCGTATTATTGATGCTTAGTCTGGCTACACTTGCTGGAAGTTGGCACTTGGCGCGACATAGTCATCGGTAGAGCTGATTGACTCTCGAGAGAAAATACTGTACAATTGTCTAGAATAACGAGTTAATAACGCTAAGTAAAAGAAAAGGAAGTTAATTTTTTATGCTCGCAATCCGTCTCCAGCGCGTAGGCCGCAAGGCGTATCCAGTTTACCGAATCGCTGTCCAGGAAGCACAACGCCACCCATCTAGTGGTCGCGTGGTCGCCTATGTCGGTACATATAATCCACATACAAAAGAAGTAAATGTGCAGGTTGAGGCTGCTCAAAAGTATCTCGATAACGGTGCGCAGCCAACTCCACGAGTTGTGAAACTTCTTAAGCAAGAAGGCGTAAAACTTCCAAAGTGGGTAAAAGAGCCAGCAGCTGATAAGCAGAAATCTGTAAAGAAGGCTGATAAGCTTCGCAAGAACCAGCCAAAAGAAGAGTCGGCTGCAGAGGAAGCTCCAGCTGAAGAAGCAGCTACAGAAGAATAAATCTTGAGACTTTAAACTCACCCGCCGCCCATGCGGCGGGTTTTTGTTTTGTATACATATCGCTCCGGTCAAGCATTTGCATGATACAATAGGGCTACGACATAAATAGGGCAGAGTCCGAATAATACCGAGGAGGGGAAATGTCTACTATAGACCAGCAATTTATCGAATATATCGTAAAGTCGCTTGTAGGAAATCCAGATGACGTAGTCGTCGAGCGCATTATTGATGAAAAAGGTGTGCTACTTACTCTCACGGTTAATCCCGATGACCTTGGCCGTGTAATCGGCAAGCGCGGTGCGACAGCGCAGAGCCTTCGTACGTTGCTTCGTGCACTTGGTACCAAGAACGACGCGCGCTACAATCTCAAAATCGTCAAC
Organism: Saccharimonadales bacterium (SeqCode); assembly: GCA_036405515.1. Classification (GTDB taxonomy): domain Bacteria; phylum Patescibacteriota; class Saccharimonadia; order Saccharimonadales; family Saccharimonadaceae; genus JASLCR01. The sequence continues at coordinate 17,677 of DASWXM010000035.1, forward strand.
AATGATAATGACCGTGAAAACTATACTAGCTCATCAGACGAGCCTGCAAGCCAGCCTGTGGATGAAGTATCTACTGATGCAACAGAGGTGGAAGAGACTAAAACTGTGGAAAACACGGCACAGAATGAAGAGTCAGATTACGCGAAAAAGTCGCGAAAAGAGCTTGCCGACCTTGATGATCTTGATATATAATTAGCATTAGTTCAAACAACTGCGAGAACTACCAAAAGCTCTATGCGAGCAACCCTTTTATAAGAGTTGAGAGCCTTATATGTCCGAGAAACCCAGCTATTTAGCTGGGTTTTTTGGTGGTAAAGATTTTTGATTGCGTCTGAAATCCAGCGTGTGGTTTCTCTTACTTCGTCTTTTGAATCAATTTCGAACTCAAAAGTTTCATCTGAACAAAAGTTATTCAGATTATTTCATTTATAGACAAAAAAGTCAATAGCTGCTACAGTAGTACAGATGAGAAAATTCCAAGTAGTCACACTATTTCCCGAGATGTTTACAGGTATATTTGAGACTTCTATGATGTGGAAGGCGCAGAAAGAAGAGAAAGTTGCGCTCTCAACGATTAATCTGCGAGACTATGGCATTGGACCACGAAAGCAAGTGGATGATACGCCGTATGGCGGTGGTGATGGGATGCTTCTTATGGTGGAGCCACTCTGGAAGGCAGTGGAGGCCGCTAAGGCCAATGATCCCTCAGCGAAGGTGCTCCTGATGACCCCGCGTGGCATACGCTGGAAGCAAGCGGTGGCTCAGGAGTACGCGGATACTGACTATGGCTATATATTCATCTGTGGACGCTATGAGGGCTATGATGAGCGCATCATGGAGCTGGTCGATCAGGAGGTGAGTGTAGGCGATTATGTACTGACAGGAGGCGAACTGCCGGCGATGACGATTATCGATAGCATCGTACGTCTGATCCCGGGTGTACTTGGTGGCGAAACAAGCGCTGAGATAGAAAGCTTTTCTGATGGCGAAACACTCGAATTTCCGCAATATACACGGCCGGAGGAGTTTAATGGGCTGAAAGTGCCGGAGGTATTACTCAGTGGTCACCACGGTAAAATTGCTGACTGGCGAAACGAAAACTCACTGAAAGCAAAAGAGCTCCAATAGGAGCTCTTTCAAGTTGTGGTGGATATCGTAGAGCGATCGATTACTTTTTTAAAAAGTTTTTGTTTTTGTAATGTCGCTGTATCTGATAGTACTGTGAGTACATGAAAAGCGCAAGCGTATTAATAAAAAACACAACGAATTGTTCAAAGTTAAAAGAAAGGCTATACTGCGAGTATGTACAAAGTTGTTGCCAGCTACGCAAAGAATCAGTCAAAACAGACGGCTATCTTGGGAATTCTTGTAGCACTTTTAGTCTTGGCTATGGTACTTGCTCAGCTATTTGGATTTGAAGATCTTCCAGGTATCTTGGCACACTTTTGGGGGATGGATGAAGGCCTAGCCTTGGCGGTAGGCGCTTTATTAGTCACAATGGAAGTGTTTTCGTTACCTGTATTTCTTGGGATGAAGCTTTCTTCGCTCATGCGTAAGTGCTCTGCTATAGCCGGAGGACTTGTTGTCGGCTACTGGATGGGTGCGTCGTTTTACGCTATATCCTTGTCGCTTGCTCGCGACTCGGGAATGTTTGGAGGTAAACTTGAGACACTCAGTAGTTTGCTGCTACCCGTTGTATCCGCGCTACTTATTGCACTACTCTGGGTGTATTGGGTGTCGGCACTGAGGCTAAAACTTCCAGGCAGAAATAAAAGCAATCGTAAGGGGTGAAAAATTTATCTGTCTAGTGTATACTAAGTAGGCTATTGGGGATTGGCCAAGTGGTAAGGCACCGGGTTCTGGTCCCGTGATCGGGGGTTCGAATCCCTCATCCCCAGCCATGAAAAGATGAGTCTATTTAGGCTCGTTTTTTCATGCTAGAGCTCGCGATATCCCTCACCCCCGAGAGCTACCTATTGACTCAATAGTCAATATATGATATTATAAAAACCGCTTTTTGTACGCTCACCCTCTGAGAGGAATTAGGATGGACAAAGGCAGCAACAGACGAGACGGTAAAGTGATCTCAAGCGGACACAGCACAAGAATCGAGGGACTGAACAAGTTTCTGAAGATGCTCGAGCAGTGGCCAGAGATCACGAGTATCCGTCTCGGACCTATCGAGTGCAGGAATGCGGTGGGACGAAAGTCCAAGAAGGTGAAGACGGATAGCTCGTCCGACACGGGTCTTCGGGCCACACAGGAACACAAGCGCGCTAAGGGCGGCGGCGGTTTCTCCTTCAAGGCAACCCGACTAGCAATGGTCGGAACGTGCGTGACAGGTATAAACTGTCACGCCAGCCACGGGACACTCACACAACTTGTTGTATTGACCGGTTGTGATCTCGGAGCACTCAAATCACGACTCCAGGCCGAAGGTTTCGGTGCGAACTGGTGACACTACACCCTCATGAGAGGAGATGCGACCCGAAGTGGGAGCCCCTCAACTGAGGGTGCTTCCATATCTTCCTTGAAGAGTATGATTGCCGGCAATCATTCGGCGCGCTATAATAGACATTGGTTATGCTTGTACTGGACTCACTCTAGAGTTCTTTCCACTTGCAGACCATAACTGGTGTCACCAGACGCCTCATATTCAACTCGTGAATACGGTAAACAAGATAGTTCGAGCGGTCGTTATCTCTATCCGGCATTCACTCACTCCAAAATCCGTTCGCTAATAAAATTTAGCTTTCTGGGCTACCAGAAATCAGGAGTGAATATGACAAAAACTATTAACAAAACAGTTAACGTCACGGCTATGAAATTCGACAAGAATTTCTCGGCGTATCCAACCAAGATGGAACTCGATGGCAATGTGTATACATTTGTCGACGCGGGTCTCAGCTTGACGGTTCGTCGTCGCGGAGAGGTAAGTCGAATACTTACACTTAGCGATGGTCTTCAGCAGTTTAGACTGCGTAGTGACGGTCGTGGTGGTGCTTGGACACTTTTGTCTATCGGCGCCTAGCGCGGCCATCACGTGTAAAATAGACTCATTTTATGGGTCTATTTTATTTTGATTGACTGCATCGAATCGATTAAAATGGGAACGGTCATGAGTAAAACGATTAAGACGCCCGCATATGTAAAGATGCTTCCCGGTAAGAAGAGTACTATTGTATTGCTCCACGGGTTTCTCTCCTCAAAGCGATACTGGCAAAAAGTAGCCACGCACCTCCAGGCGAGTGGACACCAAGTGATAATGATCGATTTGCTAGGATTTGGTCATGCGCCAAAACCTACTGGTATTCGTTACGATTACGAAGACCATCTCGCACATATACATAAAACACTTGGTGCACTCAATATTTTGGAGCCAGTCATGATGGCAGGCCACTCAATGGGTGCGCTTCTTGCTGTAAAATATGCTCATCGCTATCCTAAGAGGGTAAAGGCGGTAGGTCTCATGAATCCACCGATATATCTCGATCGTGATCAGGCGTATCATACACTTCGAAATACGGGGCCACTTTATAGATTCTTGCTTGAATCGAAATATCGACATATTTGTTGGCTACTACTGAGAAAAATTGGCCCGTTCGGAGATCATTCTCGAGATTCGCGAGAAGGCTCCTTAAAAAATCTTATCATCGACGCAACTTTTACCGATGATCTCGAGACACTACAAAAGCCTGCTATTCTGTTGATTGGGGAAAAGGACAGGGCGATTTACGGAGAAAATATACAAGGTGTACAGGTCAGTAAGAGCCTGAGTGTGCACGTAGGACCGTCAGGGCATCATGCACCTATCACACATCATGTCAGTGTAGCTCATCACATCTTAAGCCTCGTCTAGGCTTTATTATTGTACGCATATCCAAATAGGTGTATGATGAAGTCAAATGTAAGCGGGAGTGCGCATATGGGTATAGTGGAAAATATTGAAAAAAGTGGTGTCGAGATGTTTAAGCAGGCACCACATTTACCAAAAAATGTTCGGGATTGGATTACAAATAACGCGTGGTGGATTGTATTGATTGGTGTGATTCTCTCAATCTTGAGTGTGCTAAGCCTAGTGCCAATACTTGCGGGTGCCTCGGTAATTAATTCTATGTACGCAGCGTATGCGCCATACGCCGCTGCATCGAACGGTAACTTTATCATTGCAGCCTGGGTAAGTCTAATTTTTCTTGCAGTAGTTGTGTATCTTGAAGCTATGGCTATTAAGCCGCTTCAAGCAAAGACTAAGCGGGGATGGGATCTTGTCTTTCTTGCGTTTCTCGTCAGTATCGCTTCCTCACTCGTGAACTTTGTTATCACGATGCAAGTATCCAGTCTTCTTGGTATAGTCCTAGCGGTAGTGATAGGAGGCTATTTCCTCTTTGAAGCTCGCGGTGGATTTGTCCAGAAGTCTGATAAAAAGTAGCAGAAGCTATTTTTCCTCAGCATCTTTATCTGCCTGACTCGGGGCAACTGGCTGACGATGAGGCATATCGATACCTTCTTTTTCGAATGCCTTCTTGACGTGGCGTAGTATTTCACTGCGTACCTCCCATTGGCGGATCGGAGCGGTCTTGCAGACGATTTTGATGACAATTGCCGTGTCGGTGAAACGGTCTACTCGTAGCATGTGGGGCGGTTCGAGCGCGATGCCTTTCCATTCAGGATCGTCATAGATCTTTTGGCCAACTTTATTAACGGTGCGCTCTACCTTGTCGAGGTTAGAATCATAACCGACGTTCATGTCGAGCTCGACACTCGCAAATTCCATGGTGAGATTCGTTGCGATTTGAATAGTGCCATTTGGCACGTAGTGTACCCGTCCATCAAGCCCGCGCAGGACCGTCATGCGGAGGCTGATCGATTCGACGGTACCTGAGACATCCTGGTTGACCATGAGAACGTCACCGACACGGTATTGGTTTTCAGCAAGTATAAACATGCCAGCCAAAAAGTCCTTGATAATAGTTTGGGCGCCGAACCCGAGTGCGATACCGACAACGCCAGCGCCGGCGATGATCGGTGCGATATTGATCTTGTAGATTTGGAGAATGAGCAGGAGCGCGATGATCCATATCAATACTCGACTGGTCGTATAGACGATAGAAATCAGGGTGTCTTCGCGTTGGATTTCCTCACGCTTAGTCTCGAACTTGGCAGCACGGACAGAATGCCTGACGATTCCTTGGACGATCTTTTTGCAAAAATACTGCAGGGTGAGCGAGATGGCTATAACAATAGCGACAAATAAAAGATTTTTGGGTGCAACTAAGGCGAGGAAAACATCATTCATAAACTATAGTATAGCAAGAATCTTAGGCGATGACTGCGCCAAACGCCACACCGATGTAGTAGGTGATCGCCATAGCAAGTAGCCCGCCCACGATGACACGCGTGACCGCGCGAAGTTTCGGCGCGTTGCCAGCCATCGCGCTGAAATAGCCGGTAAGAAGGAGCGCCACGAGCACTGCACCGACCGTTGCCCAGACTTTGAATTCGGTTGGCGCGAGGACCACTGCCAGGAACGGCACGAGACCACCGACGCTGAATGATGCGAGCGAAGCGACGGCAGCCTGGATAGGGCTGGTAAATTCATGATCATCCGGGGTCTCGCCGTGGACTTTTTTGACATGTACTTCCTCGGCATCCCGTTGCGAACCTACTGAGACGTATTCACCGACCGCCATGGAGAGCGCACCGGCAACAAGCGCCGCCATACCGGCGGTAAAAATAGCTTTGTTGTCCGCACCCGCACCAGCGACACCCATGACGACACTCGAAGTTGAGACAATACCATCATTCGCTCCCAGTACGGCTGCACGTAGTTTGTTGAATTTACTGTTTGTTGATTCTTCAGGCTTAGTCATTATCTTTATTGTACAGGAAAGACACGCTATACTGTGAGGGTATGAACGAACTAATCGTGAAAATTCTCGCTGATGTACTCGTAGTACCAATCGTGGTTATTGGGGTCTGGGCACTACTAATGATTCCAAATAATAAAAAATATCATGCGTACGGACGTATTCTGATGGCGGGACTTACTGCCTACTTAGCGGCGAAATTAATCGGTGCTGTTTTTCAACCAGAAACTATGCGGCCTTTTGAGAAGCTTGGCGTTGAAGCAGGTGCGTCATTCTTGAACAATCCAGGTTTTCCATCCGATCATGTGCTTTTCTGTGTCGCAATTAGCCTTGCGGTATGGTTTGAGACTCGTCAGATAAAAACGAGCATTATTCTCATTGTACTTACTGTACTTGTCGCGGTGGGACGTATTGTGGGTCTTGTCCATACGCCGCTTGATGTTATTGGCGGCATAGCAATCGCCTGCATGGGTATACCATGGTACCTGCAGGGCGATAGAAACATGCAAATTATTGCAAAAAGTCGTAAAAATCGCAAGAAAAGTGTAGAATAGTTTTTATAACGTAAATACGGGAGAAGTATGGCATCGACAAAAGTACTAGATCAACCGCGCCCAGCACTTGTGGCGATGTCTTTTCAGGATATTGTGCGAATATTTTGCATCGGGCTGGTAATCGGGATTGTGATTTACGCGGTGCACGTCGCTCTTGATCGCTATGTATTTACACCGGCACTTTGTGAACAGGCGACCGGAACGCTAGAGCGATGCGAAAATAAAGAAGTATATGCTGCAACCATCGCAACATTGCTTGCAGCTGTCGGAGGGCTATTCGCTTTAGTGAGACTGCGTATATATCGTCCGCTACTTGTGGTGATATTTGCTACTGCATCTCTTTGGGGTGTTATTGGTCTTACCTCATCGCTTGCCTGGTGGTTAAGCGCACTCGCTGTTGCGTTGATCTTTGGAATCGCCTACGCATCGTTTGCATGGTTGGCGCGAATTCGTAATTTTTATATAGCTCTAGGTCTATCGATAGTGCTTCTTGTCGCCGTGCGTCTTGTTTTTATGGCCTAGTGCTATACTTAAGTACATATGGATACACTTATGGTTACGTTACTATTTGCGGCGTTACTCGCGGGGTTTGGCCTGGTAATCTTTATTATGAACCAGCGCCTTAAAGAGTTGAAGAACGCTTCGGCTGTAGAGTTGGTAAAAGGTGATGTAACAGAGCTTTCCCGGACGATTGCACAGTTACAGCAGACAATGGGGGATAAGTTGGAGCGAAGTAGTGTATCGGTCCAACAGGCGGTTGGCAAGCAGCTTACGGAAAGTGCAAAGCTCGTTGCCGATGTGACCGAGCGGCTTGCGAAGCTTGATGAAACAAACCGTCGAGTGGTTGATGTCGCGGATGAGCTAAAGACTTTGCAGAATGTACTGTCAAACCCGAAGCAGCGTGGTGTATTTGGTGAATTCTATCTCGAGAGTGTGCTTGAAAATGTGCTGTCACCAGGACAGTATCAAATGCAATATAAATTTAAGGACGGCGAGATAGTTGATGCCGCTCTCTTTCTTGAAAAGGGTCAGATTTTGCCGATCGATTCAAAATTTTCACTTGAGAATTATAACCGCATGATTGAAGCAAGTGGCAGGGATCGTGAATTACTCCTCCAGAAGGTTAAAGTTGATCTGAAGGGCAGGATCGATGAAACGAGTAAGTATATTCGTCCAAGTGAAAAGACGATGGATTTTGCGTTCATGTTTATCCCTAGTGAATCTCTTTACTACGATTTGCTCATTAATAATGTTGGACAGGGCGGTAGTTCTCGCGATTTGATTGAGTATGCGTTTCGCGACAAACGAGTAATCATTGTAAGCCCAACGAGCTTTATGGCATATCTTCAGACGGTTTTACAAGGGCTGCGAAGTCTTCAGATTGAAGAACAAGCAAAAGACATTCAAGTGCGAGTTGGCAAGCTCGGTGTTCATATTGCGAAATTCGAGCTCTTTATGCAAAAACTTGGAGCAAGTCTCGGTACTACGGTAAATCACTACAATAATGCACACAAAGAGCTTGGAAAGGTCGATAAAGATATCGTCAAGATTGCCGAACGCGAGCAGAGCGTTGATCCACTTCTTCTCGATAAACCTTCTGACGAATAAAAATACCCGCGGTAACTCCGCGGGTATTTTTACTTAGGATTTAAGCCTAAGCTTTTACTTCACTTTCACTTGCGATGAGATCACGAAGTGCAAATCCGAGGACACCGCCGATTGCTGGAGCAATCAGGTAAACGCTAAGTGGCCATAGATTCTGCCATGTTGTTGCTGCGAAACCTTGAAGTGCTGTTGCAACTGCAGGGTTAAGTACTGCAGGGCCTGCCTGCGCACCGCTAACCACGCCAGTGAGGTAGCCTGTGATTGTCAGACCAACGAAGAGTGATCCACCAACAGCGAAGGCTGCTGCCATACGGCTTTTCTCACGTGCGGTTGAGGCAACACCGAATGCAAAGACGGCGGTACCAATGAGCTCAGCAGCTAGGAAGAGCCATTCTTTGTCTTTTACAATTTCGCTAAGCTTAAATACTTCAACTTGAGCACTTTGTTGGCCAAACATTGACATTTGTGACGATGCCTCAGGAGCTGCCTGTACAAATGCGTTGAGTACGACAAGCGCGAGCAGTGCACCAAGTACTTGTGCGACAAGGTATGATACTGCGCGAACTGCAGAGATGCGACGAGTTACCCAGGCGCCAACAGTGAGCGCAGGGTTGGCATATGCACCAGAGATTGTACCGACCATCAATACGATAGCGGTCAGACCAAAGAGTGCAACGATTGATGAACCGCTTGAGGCAAGAATAATTGCCGCAAGTAGGAACGTACCGACAAACTCAGCAACTGAGGCCGCAAGTAGCGGTGAGCGGCTGAAGTTGAAGACTTTGCTGCTGCGTGACCTTGCTGCAGAAGTTTTTACAGTTGTCGTAGTGACATTTGTTTTTGCTACAGGCGTTGCCTTAGCTTTTGTTGTTTTTGCAGCGGTAGAAGTCGTCTTCCTTTTCACAGGAGACTTCTTTGCTGTCGAGGCAGACTTTTTCGTTGCCATTTTGTATTCCCTCCTTATTCCATTAAAGAATATGACAAAAGTATAACACACCATGTAGGGATGGTATACTGAAAAGACATATGGCATTGTTTGTAAACCAAGAAAACACGCGTACTAAACTGCAGCAAAAGATCGCTGCGGAGCTTGCCGAAAAGGCAAAGAAAAAAGCGCTTGAAGGCGATGGTAAATTACCCGATGGCGTAGATGACTCCGCGTATCTCGAAAATAGCAAAAGGACAACAAGCCTTGCCTGGGCATGGGTATTGATTGCAATTGCAGCGGTAGCAATAATTGTTTGGCTTGCTGTGATAGCCCTCTAGGTTATATACTGTCTAACAGATGGAAAAGATTACTGAAGTACGCGAGGCGTTACTGGCACGGTACGAAACACTTACAGATAAGCGTGAGATTTTAAAAGCACCCGAGCTAAAGGGATTACTTGCGTCGATTAAAGATGTCACCCCAGAGCAGCGCCGCGAATACGGTCAAGCAGTTAACGCGCTAAGTCAAGAACTGAAGGCTAAAGTTGTAAGTGAACTGAATAAAGAAGTTGAGCTGTCGCCTATCGATGTGACGGCGCCAATGGATGTAAATGCGGAGATTCCAAAGCTACTTCCAAGTGAAGATGGCTCAATTCATCCGCTCATGCAAGAGGTTGCAAAATTATCTGATATCTTCCAGCGTATGGGCTTTGCGGTTGAGGAAAGTCGCGAAATTGATGATCAGTATCATATGTTTGAGTCGCTGAACTTTCCTAAAGGCCACCCCGCACGTGATGATTACGATACATTCATGACAGTCGAGACTGATGTGGATGGCGAACAGTTTATTGCCCCTGCGCATACAAGTACGATGCAGAATCGTATTCTAAAGAAGTATCGTGAGAATCTAGAAAACGGCGAGGCAATTGCAGCGGTTGTACCAGACCGTGTCTTCCGCAACGAAGATCTTGACGCTCGTCATGAACACACCTTCTATCAGGTAGAGGGTGTCTATGTGGCGAAGGGTGTGCATGCTGGTATGCTCATCGCAACGCTTCAGAAATTCCTCGAAGAATACTATGGCAAGAAGCTTAATGTCCGTGTAAACCCGTTCTATTTTCCATTCACTGAGCCAAGTTTTGAGTTTGCGCTTAGCTGTCCGTTTTGTGAAGGTAAAGATCCGAGCTGCAAAGTTTGTTCCGGTGAAGGTTGGGTTGAGCTGCTCGGCTGCGGCATGATCCATCCAAACGTACTGAAAACTGCCGACATGGATCCGAATGAATATACAGGATTTGCATTTGGCTGCGGTATCGATCGTCTGGTAATGATGAAACATAATATCGAAGACGTGCGGCATTTTGAAAGCGCAAAGTTAGATTTTTTGAGGCAGTTTTAATGAAAGTAAGTTTGAACACAATTAGGCAATATATCGACTTTGAGTTACCTCCAATCGATGAACTTGTTAAGCGAATTAATGAACAGCTTGGCGGTGTCGAAGAGGTCATCGATCTTGCTGATAAATACAAAGATGCAAAGATTGTGAAAGTTGCCCAGTGCGAAAAGCATCCGAATGCTGATCGTCTGAGTGTGTGTAAAGTCGATGCTGGAACCGGCGAGCTAATTCAGGTGGTCTGTGGTGCACCAAATGTCCATGCCGACATGTGGGCGGTATGGCTGCCGCCGGAAAGTATTGTGCCAAGTACGTACGGCACGAGTGATGAGTTCAAACTCGGTGCACGTGAATTGCGGGGTGTGATGAGTAATGGAATGCTGGCGGCTGGTGACGAACTGGCGATTAATGGCGATCATGACGGCATCATCGAGATCGATCCAGATGAATGGCGTCCGCAGACAGTCGAGATTAGGCCAGGTGCAAATTTCGCTGAGGCGTATGGACTGAATGATACGATAATTGATATCGAAAACAAGATGTTCACGCATCGTCCTGATCTTTTTGGTCAGCTGGGTGTGGCGCGTGAGATCGCTGGTATACTCGGTCATAAATTCACAAGCCCTGAATGGTACTTGAATGTGCCTGAGTTTGCTTCAGCCGAAGGTTTGGAGCTTGAAGTGTTTAACGAAGCGGGCGACAAAGTGCCGCGTATTATGTTCGCGGCGATGAAGAATGTCGAAGTGAAGTCAAGCCCGCTGTGGCTGCAATGTGCGCTGGTGGCAATGGGCGGTAAAGCTATCAATAATATTGTTGACGTGACAAACTACGTGATGCTCCTAACGGCACAGCCGACCCATGCCTATGACTATGACAAGATCCGTGGCCATAAGATTGGCGCTCGTATGGCGCGTAGTGGCGAAACAATTGAACTGCTCAATGGTAAGACGTATGAGCTGATAGAAGATGATATTGTGATCGCTGATGGTGAAGGTGCAATCGGCCTTGGCGGCATCATGGGCGGCGGTAATAGCGAGGTGTCCGCAGATACGAAGAATGTCGTACTGGAAGTCGCGACGTTCGATATGTACGCGGCACGAAAGAGCAGTATGCGACATGGCGTATTTACCGATGCGTTGACGCGATTTAATAAAGGCCAATCGCCCTTACAAAATGACCGCATCCTAAACCTTTTGATGGTGAGTGTCAAAGACGTATCGCATGCAGAGCAGGCGAGTGAGGTTTTTGACCAAAAGGTAGAGCATGCACCTGAAGCGATTGAGACAAATAAGTTCTTTATTAATGAGCGTCTTGGGCTAAATCTTAATGAAAATGAAATCACGACGTTACTTGGGAGTGTGGAAATGTCAGTGAATGTCCAGGATAGTATGCGTACGGTGATCGTACCTCCATTTTGGCGGACTGATATCGAGCAGCCCGAAGACATCGTTGAAGAAGTCGGACGCCTCTACGGTTTCGACAAATTACCGCGTGAGTTGCCAACGCGCAGCATGAAACCTGCCGAGAAGAATGAAAAGCGCGAGTTGAAGCAATACGTACGAGAAGTCCTGGCGAAGGCCGGTGCCAACGAAGTGCTGACATATAGTTTCGTGCACGAGAAGATACTAAGAAATGCCGGACAAGATCCATCGCATGCGTACAAACTCTCAAATGCGCTCAGTCCAGACTTACAGTATTATCGCCTGAGCTTATCACCAAGCTTGCTCGACAAAGTACATCCAAACATTAAAGCAGGCTATAGTGAGTTTGCTTTGTTTGAGCAGAACAAAGTCCACTATAAAGGCGAAATGGATCCAGATGAGTCGACCGTGCCAAACGAAGACAGTCATGTAGCGTTTGTGGTGGCTGGTAGCGAAACGGCAACAAGCTCGCCGTATTACGTTGCGCGTAGGTACCTCGGGCAGATTGTCGACTTTTCATTGATTGATCTGCAACCACTAAATAGCTTTGATACCGGCTCTGATGAATGGGGGCAACAGCTGATTGCTCCATACGAACCACAACGTTCGGCTGTCATCGTGAAAGAAGGACAGGTCTGGGGCGTGATCGGTGAGTTTAAGCAAAGCGTTAAAAAAACCTTTAAGCTACCAGAGGCTGCGGCAGGCTTTGAAGTGCATCAAGATATTGTTGCCGAAGCAAGTAAGCAAAAGATATATAAGCCACTGAGTAGATACCCAGGTACCTCGCGTGATATAAGCTTTAAGGTGACTAACGGGGTGACCTATGGTCAAGTCATTGGATTGGTAGAGCAGGTGCTCGATGAAGTCGAAATAGAAGCTACTGTTGTGCCAACGGCAATCTATCAGGGTGCTGGAGAGACGAGTCGCACCATCACCGTCAGTATCACTCTGACATCTCACAGGCGAACGCTATTGGCTCAAGAGGCTAATGAGATCACAGACCGTGTTGCCGGAGCGGTCGTTACAGCTACGGGCGCTGAAGTAGTGTAAAAGCAGCTCCTACGATAGGAGCTGCTTTGTGACGACATAAAGTATTTAAATTAATCGTCAATTTTTACTGTCGAGTCTGTATTTATATCGATCTCGTCAGCGGCGGCCTTAATGGCAAGCTTGTATTCGTATAGAGCGAACTTGTAATCCAGGTAGGCACTGGATGTTTTCTTAAGTTGCTCTTTTAGCTCTGTTCGCTGCTCAGGTGTGCTATCCTTGAGTTCATCGATCGAATCCCGTAGATTTTTCAGAGCCGTGAGCTCATTTACCACTACGCTTGCGGTTGTTTCAACGTCAGTTTTTAACGCATCTCCATTTTCAACAGTAAGATCATGCTTGGCAATGAAGCTATCATACCGCTCAAGCAGTCGAGTGTTTTTCTTGGTGAACCACTCAGGGCTAATCGATGGTCCAAACCATGACGACCGATCGTGCCAGCTGTCCCAACGATGATGGTCTTTTCGCCAATGACTTGAAGTGTCCGAAGATCGATTGCGATCACTATCCTCCCCATGAGCTAAGGCGATAGTTGGCGCTGATAGGCCAACAATGGCGGCCAGAGCTCCGATAGCTAAAAAGTTACGCTTAGTATTGTGTTGCTTCGTTGGAATCTTCATAATGATTCGTCCTCCTCTGCATTACGTTGCTATGCATACTTAATTATACCAAGCAAACCCTAAGTGATATTTTCACACTACTGTTAAAAGGGTGGTTGACAACCCCTTTTCACGAAACGTACTACTCTTTAGAGACTTTGGCGGTATGAGCAGTTGGGATGATATACATAAAAATGCTGCACGAGAGAGCGAGCAGCCCAACAATAACAGAGCTAATGATGTTTTGCAACACCACAGTTACCCCGATAAAAGATATCCACGAGCATGCTTGTGAAATAAATTTTACGCGACGATCGATAGTACCTTCGCGCTGAAAGCGATGGGCTTCTTTGACGGCGGAATGTAAGACCGGTATTTTAATGAGCCAGCCGTGAAGCCGTTCGCTTGAGTTTGAGAATGCCCATAGTGCGATCAGTATAAATACCGTTGTCGGTAAGCCTGGAATCCATACACCCAAAATACCGAGTGCGGTAGCTATGAGGCCTATGATCGCATAGATGATTTTTTTTCCAATCGAGGTATTTTGATTGTTTCTTCGTTCTTCCATTACTCCTTTAGTATACCTGATTGTTTTATTAGACGAATATTTGTATTATGAGAAGCAGAAGCGCTATGAAACGAAAGAAGATTGAGGGTAAAGTCGATTCAGCCTTGGGGCTGCTTACGACAAAATATATTGCCATTATTGCTGGTGTCGTGTTAGTCGGTGCGGTGACGGCGGTCGCCTGGATGCTGCAAGGCCGGAGTATCGCCATACTTGACCCAAAGGGGGTTATTGCAAAACAGCAACTTGATCTGATCACCTTTACTGTGCTGCTTGGTATGGTTGTAGTCATTCCTGTGTTCATACTACTTTTTGTTTTTGCCACCAAATATCGTGCAACTAATAAAAAAGCTAAGTATGATCCCGATCACCATGGTAATACTCTGTTGGAATTGGTGTGGTGGGGGATTCCATTTGCAATCATCTTGATACTTAGCATTGTGACGTGGGTGTCCTCACATCAGCTCGATCCATACCGCGAGCTTTCGTCGGATAAAAAGCCGGTCCGTGTTCAGGTAGTGGCACTCCAGTGGAAGTGGCTCTTTCTCTACCCAGATCAGGGTATTGCCAGTGTAAATGAACTCCGGATTCCTGAAAAAACTCCAGTTAATTTTGAGATAAGTGCCGACTCTCCAATGAGCACATTTTGGATACCGGAGCTCGGGAGTCAGATTTATGCGATGAATGGCATGACGACAAGACTAAGTCTCCAGGCTGATCACGTAGGAGAGTATCGTGGCACGAATACGAATATTTCCGGTGAAGGGTATGCTGAGATGAATTTCAAGACGATTGCCAGCTCACGAGCCGAATTTGATCAATGGGTCAAAAATCTCCAAGGTCTTAATAAGCATCTGACTTGGACTGAGTATGAAACATTAGCCAAACCAAGTCGTAAGCAGCCCGTGGTGTATTATATGCTGCATGAGTCAAATCTTTACGACAAGATCATTGCGAAGTATATGGACCATGGTTCATCTCACAAAGAAGATGACGAAGAATCGAGTACAATGAATCATATGAATCATGAGGGAATGCACTAACTATGTGGGGAAGATTAAGCCTTGATGCTTTGCCAGATAATATCGTCACCATCAGCGGAGTGGTTGGTGGCGGACTGGCGGTACTTGCTGTCATTGCCGCCCTGACGTATTTTGGAAAATGGAAGTGGCTTTGGAAGAATTGGCTGACATCCCTTGACCCGAAAAAGATCGGTATTATGTATTTGGTCGTTGCAGCAATAATGCTTTTGCGCGGTGTTGCAGATGCCGGCATGATGCGAGCGCAGCAGGCGTTATTTGCAACCAACGGCAGCGGTCCATTTGACGCAGATTTCTTCCAGCAGGTGTTCTCCGCGCACGGTACGATCATGATTTTCTTCGTAGCGATGGGCGCGCTTTTTGGTATTATTAACCTCATTGTTCCTTTGCAGATCGGCGCGCGTGATGTTGCCTTTCCGATGCTTAATGCAATCAGCTTCTGGTTGTTTGCTGCAGGCATGGTATTGATTAATGTAAGTCTAGCAATTGGCGAATTTTCGACTGCTGGTTGGCTAGCATATCCGCCACTGTCTGGGTTAGAGTATAGTCCGGGGACAGGGGTAGACTACTGGATATGGGCGCTGCAGATATCTGGTATCGGCAGCTTGCTTTCCGGTGTTAATTTCTTGACGACAATTTTCACGATGCGGCGCAAAGGCATGACGCTAATGAAAATGCCGATCTTTACGTGGAGTGTCGTTGGAAGCATGTTGCTCGTTGTCTTCGCATTTCCTATCCTCACTGCAACGCTCAGCATGTTAAGTCTCGACCGAACGATCGGTACACACTTCTTTACATCTGATATGGGCGGCAATCCTATGATGTACATTAACCTGATATGGGCATGGGGGCATCCTGAAGTATATATACTTATCTTGCCGGCATTTGGTATATTCTCTGAAATTGTTCCCGTCTTCTCGCGCAAGAAACTCTTTGGCTATACGTCGATGGTGATTGCTTTGATGTCTATTACACTTCTGAGCTTCACTGTGTGGCTGCATCACTTCTTTACGATGGGAGCTGGGGCGAATGTGAACGCGTTCTTCGGTATTATGACAATGATTATCGCTGTACCAACTGGTGTGAAGGTGTTTAACTGGCTATTTACAATGTATAGAGGACGAATTAGTTTTACTACACCAATGGTGTGGTTTATGGGATTCATATTAACGTTTACTATAGGAGGCCTTACCGGCGTGATGATGGCGGTTCCGGGCATCGATTTCCAGATGCACAATAGTCTATTTCTCGTGGCACACTTTCATAATATGATTATTGGCGGCGTGCTATTTGGCTTCTTTGCCGGCGTGACGTACTGGTGGCCAAAATTTACAGGATATTACCTGCATGAGGGATTAGGACGTGCTGCCGCCTGGAGCTGGATCGTTGGATTTGTGCTGGCATTTGCGCCTCTCTATATACTCGGTATGATGGGAGCTGTACGTCGGCTCGATAGTTATGATGCAAGTCTGGGCTGGCAGGGACTGTTTATTGTTGCAGCTGTCGGTGTGTTGTTTATTGCACTCGGTATCTTTTTCCAGGTGCTACAGGTGGCCTATAGCGTGTGGCGTCGTAAAGATTTGAAGGCAGAGCGAGATCCATGGGGAGGACGAACACTCGAATGGGCGACACCAACCCCGATTCCTGAGTATAATTTTGCCAAACTCGATGCGGTGCATTCCCGTGATCAATATTGGGAAGATAAGAAGAGAGGCGTCAAATTTGGGCCGACATCGAAGGTTGATGAGTCAATCGCAGTACCTAGAAATCAGGCAGTTGGACCAATTATTGGCGGTTTATCGTTTGTTATTGGCTTTGCGATTATTTGGCATATATGGTGGCTTATGATCATCAGTGTTTTGATGACAGTAGCTTCTATAATCTGGGCAACACTACGCGAGGATACCGAACATGAGCTTGAGCCGGATGAGATTGCAGCTATCGAAAAACGATCATGGAGGAACGCATGACAAAACAACTTACTGCTGTCAGAAACGGGTACCTTGAGTACAAGACTTCAACCGGCTTCTGGCTTTATCTGATGACAGACTGTATTTTGTTCGCATCACTTTTTGCAACGTACGTAGTACTGAGAAATGCTGTCGCAGCAGGTCCAACTGGCGCAGAAATATTCCAAATGCCGATGGTGCTTGCAGAGACACTGATACTGCTGACTAGTAGCTTTACGTGCGGTCTTGCATTAATCACAATGAGGCAGCGCAAGAAGGCAGAGTCATTGGTCTGGCTAGCGACAACATTTGTTTTTGGTGCTGCGTTCCTCTTTATTGAAGTACAGGAATTCGCAACACTGATTACAGAAGGTCACTCATGGCAACAAAGCGCATTTCTTTCCGCATTCTTTACACTCGTCGGTACGCACGGATTACATATTACAGTTGGGCTTCTGTGGCTGTTAGTGCTCGCGGCCACCATTATGAAGAAGGGCTTTACAGCTAAGGTTTCGAGACAGTTCGCACTTTTTGCGCTCTTTTGGCACTTTCTCGATCTAGTTTGGATATTTATTTTCACTGTCGTATATCTTATGGGGGTCGCGCCGCTATGAAAGATATAAAGAAGGAAGTCCAGGTATCTTACCGCAATTATCTGATCGGTTTCACCTTGTCGTTGATGACCACTTTTATCGCATATTTCGCGGTGACTGAAAGTTGGTTGCAGGGATGGGGTCTATTAGTAGGTCTCGCATTGTTAGCATTTACGCAAATGATTGTGCAATTATATTTATTTCTTCATCTTGGCGAAGAATTGAAGCCAAGGCTGCGCGCATGGTCGTTTGTATTTATGTCGGTGATTTTATTTATAGTCGTCGCAGGCTCGTTATGGATCATGGCTCATCTTGACTATAATATGATGCATATGAATGCAGACGAAAAAACGCATTATATGATGGGCGAGAAAGACAAAGGCTTCTAATGAATCCTAGAGTCGTGCGTGATTATATCCGCTTGGCAAAACCTGGCGTGACCGCTGGAAATGTCTTAACCGCACTTGCGGGATACTTTTTGGCTGCAGCGCATTTTGGCTTTGACTGGCTGGAATTTATTGGTATGACCATCGGGATGACTCTCGTAATAGGCGGTGCGTGTGCACTTAATAATTATCTTGACCGAGATATTGACGCAAAAATGATGCGTACCAAAACACGGCCAAGTGTTAGTGGCGGGTTGAATCCTATCGGTATGCAACTATTCGCGTGGCTTTTGTTTGTTGTCGGTACCGGCGTTTTGGCACTCACGACGAATTATCTTACGGTTGTGATCGGTGTAATTGGCTTCGTAACGTATGTGTGGCTGTATGGAGCATGGACAAAGCGTACGACAGTCCACGGTACCGCAGTCGGCGCCGTGTCGGGTGCGTTGCCAATTGTAGGTGGATACGTCGCGACCGCTAATATGCTTGATATCGGTGCACTTATTGTATTTCTGATCATATTTTTCTGGCAATTTCCAGAATTTTACTCAATTTCCATTTATCGACGTAAAGAATATGAAGCAGCAAAGATCCCTCTCATGAGTGTTGTGCGCGGAGTGCCTGCAACTATCGAGCTCATTGTTGTTTATACTGTATTTTATGTTTTTAGTACGCTTGCGCTTGTTGCATGGAGCTATGTGGGCATGATTTATCTTGTAGTAATGTCAGTCTCTGGCGGGTATTGGATACGGCTTGCCCTGAAGGGGGTTTCGGCGGCTGACACTGAAGCATGGGCAAAGCGCATGTTCCGCTTTTCGATGTGGATGATCTTATTGCTCTGTTTGATGCTTTCTGTCGGAGCTTTAATTCCTTAAACGGTCGCTATTTATCGGGTGTTTGAATGGCAAGAATTTGCTACAATAGAGAGAGCTAATAATATACGGGGGAAGAATGGCTACAACGACTGGACAGCGTGTCGGGATTTGGATTATTGCAGGCGCTATGGTACTTGGTACATTGGCGGGGTTTGTCGCAATGATACTGGCACCAAAAAACGAACTGGCGGATCAGACAAAGCAACAAGAGGAGTACAAAAAGCTCATTGCAGATATGCAAAAAAAGCAGCGTGAGCAAAATAAGCCACTCAAGGGATATAAGGCAGAGAAATTTGACGCAGCATCAGTGAAAGAGCTGGATGTGAAGTATCTTAAAAAAGGCAAAGGCGATAAAGTGAAGGCGACTGATACTATCAATGCCAACTACTTTGGCTGGGATGCATCAGGTTCGATCTTTGATAGCACAAACAAGAAGGATGCTAAGGAGCCTACGCCAATTGACTTTAGTCTTGCTGAGGTGATTAAAGGCTGGACAGAGGGTCTTACGGGAGTGCCTGTGGGATCAACAGTAGAATTGACTATTCCATCCGACAAAGCATACGGCGATGAAGATACCGGAATGGGGCAGCCGACTGGCCCTCTTAAATTTATCGTTGAAGTGAAAAAAGTTGTTAAAGACACTAAGGAACAAAAATAGTTATGACAAGTGCAGTGCATGATGTAGTAATGATTGGTGCTGGCCCAAGTGCCCTTGCAGCTGCTATCTATACGACGCGCGAGGATATCGAAACCGTGTTGTATGAGAAGGCTGTCGTCGGCGGACTTGCGGCAATTACTGACCGCGTAGACAATTACCCAGGTTTTCCTGAAGGTATTGAGGGAATGAAGCTTGCGAGTGAGCTGCAGTCGCAAGCCGAGCGATTCGGTGCAGTGATCGACTTTGGCGACGTGTCGGAAATTCGCGACAACGGTGCGACAAAAACAGTAGTCGTGGATGGGCAGGATGTGGAAGCGAAAGCTGTCTTGATCGCTACAGGAAGCGAGTATAAGAAGATCGGCGTACCAGGCGAGACAGAAAACTTCGGACGTGGAGTACATTACTGCGCAACTTGTGACGGTGCATTTTATCGTGATAAGCGATTGGTAGTTGTAGGCGGAGGCAACTCTGCGGTGCAGGAAACGATTTTTTTGACACGTTTTGCGAACCATATCGATATGTTGGTGCGAAGTGATTTCCGGGCGAGCGATGTGCTTGTAGATGAGTTACAGAAATATGTCGATGAAGGTAAGGTAACGGTGCATAAGCAGACGATAACCGATGAGATCATAACCCAGGAAGGAAAAGTCACGGGCGTAAATGTGACAAAGGACGGCAGCCAGGAAACGATTGAGACCGATGGCGTGTTTGTCTTCGTAGGCTTGCTGCCAAATACTCAGTTTCTTGAGAACTCTTCGATCCGGCTTGATCCAATGGGTCACATTATGACCGATCTTAAGCTTGAAACGGCCATGTCAGGTGTATTTGCCAGCGGTGACGTACGCAGCGGCGCGACACTTCAGATTGCCTCTGCGGTGGGTGAGGGCGCGACAGCAGCGCTTAATATTCGAGAATATCTTGACGATCTAAAGCGCTCTAAGTAGTAAATCTACTTTATATTCTTTTCAAAAAACTGCTCAATTTGTTTGATGATTTTAGGATCTCTTGTTTCAAGGGCTATTTCACGTGTGCCGAAAAGCACACCGATATAAGTGAAATTATGCGAGCCGGTGAGGGCAATCTTGCTGCCGTCTTTCATTGTGGCTATGATGAATTTCGCGTGGAGGTATCGCTTGTGACGATATCTCGATTTGTTGCCACTGATGAACATATTAAATGAAATGAGTGCGCCATTAAGCCCTGTATTTGCTCTTTTTGGTGAGTTGAAATAGAGACGGGCGGATGTTTTCTTTAGAAGACGAGAGATTTTATTAGTAGGGCAATACTGTGAGACAAAAAGGACGCTCTCGGCTTCTTTAATAATTTGGCATGCGCGACGGTAGATGATGGAATCTCCTTGCAGTCCACCGTCAATAAGTACTTTTGACAACTTTCCGTGGCTAAATTCATGACTGCGATACGCGAAATGATTACGATCAGCCTCGATGATACGAGCAATATCATCGCGTAGTTCAAGAGCAAGTTGTTTATCATGAATCTCGAACATGTAGTCATTGAATTCGAGGCTTTCATCATACATATTGACGCCGCCAAACGAAAATACAACATCATCCGCCACGAGACATTTCATATGATTACGACCACTGATAGGTGATGCACTAAAGCGACCAACCCAGGTAAATTTAACCCCGCTTTCTTTAAGATAGCGAACCATGTCTTTTATGGCTTTGGATTCTTCTTTGTAATATTTCAGTGGAGTAAAATGCCCGCCAAATTCACCAAATGCAAATGTGTCGGCAGCTACTTCGACACGTACATTGCGTTTTGCTGCGTTGGCAAGTGCCTCGATAAGCTTATCTGTCTGCTGATCATTTGCAACCACTAATGATACGAGCGCAACATGATCTTTTGCTTGGTTTATGGAGCGGGTTGCCGCTTTGATGTATTCGTGTGGAGAAAGTAGTTTCGGCGTTGCCATAGCTTGATTTTACACTAGATCGGAAAGCTCGGCACGTAAGCGGGCGGGGTCATCGGTAACAAATCCTTCGATACCCTCTATAGCAAGACGCTTTGCGGCAGCCGGACGATTAACAGTATAGGCGTAAATGAACAGATCAAGTTTTTTGGCAACCTCGGTAGCGAGTGGATTGATATATAACCGATGAAATCCAACTGCCGTAAATTGAAGCTGGCGATGATAGGCCATGAAAGCGAATGGGTTACGATTATGGAGCATTGCAAGCTCGGCATGAGGACTGACGCGTCGTATCGCGCGAAGCTCCAGACCTTTGAATGATGAAAAGAGGATATTCTCCCAATCACTATCTTTTTTAATGTAATTTTCCTGAATATAGCGCGCGATTTTCGCACCTGTACCACGATTTTTCACTTCGAGATTAAGGAGTACTTTGCCAAAACAGAGGTTAAGCACTTCTTCGAGAGTTGCAACTTTATGGCCTTTCTCGGTGGCTTTTTGGAGGCTGGCATGCCCTGACCATCGAACGATACGTGGTTTGCGGTGTGTTCGAAACAAGGTTGAGTCATGAATCACTACTGGTACGCCATCACGCGTAAGCTGCACGTCAAATTCCAGTATGTCAGCACCCACATCAAGACCCTTTTTAAAAGCGTCGATGGTATTTTCCGGAGCTAGACCTGCTGCTCCACGGTGACCAATTATCAACATAATGCTGTGCTAGTGTATCAAATTTGCTACAATGGAGGAAGTTTAGAAAGAGAAGGAGATGATAAAATGGCTGATTTTAACCAAGTACTTACACCGGGAAATATTGATGAGGGAACAGTAAACACTGTCGTTGAGATTCCTGAAGGTTCACGACTAAAAGTAGAGTGGCACCGTGAAACAGCTAGCTTTACCCTCGACCGTGTTGAGCCTGCTATTTTCGCAAAGCCTTGCAATTATGGATTTATCCCACAGACACTCGATGAGGATGGTGACGAACTCGATACATTAATTATCTGTCCCGAGCCACTTACGACTGGGGTATGGCTCGAGGCAAAAATCATAGGTGTGATGAAATTTGAGGACGATGGTGAGGTTGACGACAAAATTGTTGTTGTACCGGTTGATAACCGCGATGATGATCGCATCACTAGCCTGGAGGACATTCCGCAACTTGTGAAGCAAATTGAACACCACTTTACCCACTACAAAGATCTCAAGAAGCCTGGCAGTACTATCGTGAAAGGCTGGGGCGACGTAGAAGAAGCCAAAGCTGTCATCAAAGAATGTATTGAGCGCTGGAACAATAAGTAATGCATTACGTACGGGTCGCAAAAAGTGTTATTCGTCGAGCTGACGGCAAATACTTGGTGTTTCGCTGTAGTGAGTGGCCGGAGCGACCTGACCGCTCGCTCAAACCTGATCTTCCCGGGGGCGCTGTTGAGCTGGGCGAGTCACTTGAACAGGGTGTTTCACGTGAGGTAAGAGAAGAGAGCGGTATTCAGATTCATCCTGATGATTTTTTGATAGGATATGCAAATTCGTTTATCTATGAAGACAGAGACAGGCAAGCTGTTGTGCGTTCGGTGTACTTTGCCGAAGTTGAAAATCCTGAGATTGCGTTGAGCTACGAGCATGATCGGTATTGGTGGGTGAGCTTGGATGAAATGCTTGCTATGGAATGGAAACCCTTCTACCGAGAAGCATTTGAATTCATGAAGCAATCTGAGCTATTGAAGTAGTTCGACCGTGACTGTACTATCTCTTTGTTTTTCTTCGTAGCTTTTCGGCGGCATTGGTAAAAGTCTCGAATAACCCTCTATTCTGGCGGCTTAACTGTAGGCGCAGCTTTTCTTTAGCATGATGAGTGATAATTGACTCTTTCCAGGTTGGCTTTGGCATAGCTGTCTTGCTCGTCAATATTTCCACCTGATCGCCGTGTTGCAGTTTGTAGCTAAAAGATTTCATGACGCCATTGATACGAAAACCGCTCGCACGTGCTGCGACATCACTATGGATCCTGTAGGCAAAATCAAGTGGAAATGCGCCATTTGGTAGATCGTAAATATCACCTTTTGGTGAGTAGACGAATATGCGGTCATGAAAAAGGTTCATACGCAGTTTGTTGCTGTCGATACTTTTAGCTTTACCTGCCCGAGCTGCAGTTAGCTGCAACTCCTTAATCCATCGCAGATGCTCTGGTAGCTCAGCAATTTGTCCCTTCTTGTATGCCTCGGTAAGTTTCTGTTCGTTGTAGTGGAAGCTCGCTGCTAGTCCACGTTCGGCGTATTCGTGCATTTCACGGGTACGGACCTGAAATTCTACAATCTGGCCGTCATGAGTCTGTACTGTAGTGTGCAGGCTTTGGTACCCATTTACTTTCGGTTGAGCAACATAGTCCTTGATGCGGTCAAAGAGCGGTGTGAAGAGTTCGTGGAGCACGCCAAGTACCAGGTAGCACGTCGAAAGGTCATCGACGATAATCCGAAGTGCGATAAGGTCATGAATACGATCGATATCTCCCTCGACTCGATCAAGCTTCTTGAAGAGGCTGTAGGCGCTTTTGATACGGCCATCCATTTCGAAATCAATCTTCTCGGCTTTGAGGCGTGTGGCAACTTCACGTCTGACACGATCAAGCTTGCGCTGGCTTTTCTTAAGACGTGAATCCATTAGTGCCTTTGTACGTGCAAAATCATGTGGAGTAAGATAGCGAAAACTAAGCTCCTCAAGCTGTACGCGCACCCGTCCCATATTGAGCCGATCTGCGAGTGGCGCAAATACTTCCATTGTCTCGCGAGCAATTTTCTTTTGTTTCTCGCGTGGCATGTGTTCGAGCGTGCGCATATTGTGCAGACGATCGGCAAGTTTAATAATGATGACACGTACGTCTTTTCCGACGGCAATCAGTAGTTTTGAAAGATTATCGGTAGTTTGCGGTAGGTAGTTCTCGAGACTCTGCATACCACTTCGAGCGCGTCCGACTTTTGTGACGCCATCAACCAAAAAGGCGACATCGGCACCGAATAATGTTTCGATTTCATCGAGCGTGAGCTCGGTATCCTCGACGGTATCGTGCAGTACGCCTGCAAGCACAGAGTCAATATCCATTTCCCATTCGACGAGGATGGCGGCAACGGCAAGCGGGTGGATGATGTAGGGTTCGCCACTTTTTCTTTTTTGCCCTTTATGAGATTTGGTAGCGACATCAATCGCATGCTCAAGCTCGAGGAGATCATCCTCGGTGTAGTGCGGCTTGGCTTGCGATAAAAGCACCTCTTTCTTCATGTACCTAGTATAACGTAATGCTATAATAAGTCTCGAAGAAGCATTAGTACTATAAAAGGAGTGGCACAACTACTATGGCAGTAACAAAAATAGCAATTAATGGTTTTG
>DASWXM010000036.1:0-20962 GCA_036405515.1 Saccharimonadales bacterium (SeqCode)
ACGTAGTGTTCTAGCCGCTCACTCCCCTGGTTGATCACTTCCCTAGCAGCCTCAAGGATGACAGCAGATGAGCGGTAGTTTTCCTTGAGCGCAACAATCTTGGTTGTTTCATATAAATCTTTGAATTGAAGAATATTACTGATTTCAGCACCTTGGAAACTATAGATTGCCTGATCATCATCTCCGACAACCATGATATTTGGTGCACCTTCGTTTGCTGGGTTGTTTGTTAGGCTGCGTAGTAGTCGTGATTGCGCCAAGTTTGTATCTTGAAACTCGTCAACCATAATGTAAGCGTACTGTTCCTGGAGATTGAATCGCAAGTCATCAAATACCTCAAGCGCATGAACGACTCTGAGAACCATATCGTCGAAATCATATAGCTCACGCTCCTGCATCTTTAGGAGATAATGGTAGTAGATGGCACTGACGGAGCGTAGCTTTTTGATGCGTTTGCGGTCTTTGAAGATAAAGTCTCCACGTTCGTTTTTCTCAAGCCATTTATTACGCCATGCAGTAACGGGTTTTGTAGAGTTTTGATCAGTCGCTGCGTCAATAGCGTGTGCGATACTGAGCGATAGCGTCTCGACGAGTGAAACAATTCCAGGTGGCAGTTTTGTACGGTTGAGCTCGGCGATAGCTCGTGCCTCTTCGGCTAAATCGTCTTTTGTGGTTTTACTGATCTTTGTTGAAAATATTTTTGCAAGAGCAGTTTCGCAGGCGTCGAGTACCCGTTCATTATCATCAAGTATGGCAAGTAACTCATCGCTCGTCAGTCCACTCTTCTTTAATTCTGATATGACAGATATGGTGTCCCGGAGGTGAGTGTATTCTCCATTCATAGTGGAGGCTAGAGGGTTTGTATGGTCAAGACTGTCAAATATCTCGCGAAGAAGTTCGTAAACATCAAGTTCACTGGCGGCTTGAAATGCGGCATTGCTATAAAAATAATCGCCATTTCGCCCAATGATTTCACTCCCAAAGCTGTGAAATGTATGAATAGCTACTTTGTACGCATCGGCACCGATGATATCAGTGAGACGCCTTCGCATCGCATCAGCGCCACTTTCCGTAAAGGTAAGGCAGAGGATATTAGACGGCAGTGTATCCGTTTGTTTCAGGATATTGGCTGTTCGCATACTTAGGAGCTCGGTTTTACCAGTCCCCGGGCCAGCAACAACCATTAGAGGTCCCTCAATGTGTTCAACAGCCTCTCTTTGCGAATCATTTAACTTCTGATAGCGAGCATTATAAGTCATCTCTATTTATTGTAGCAGAGGGTTGGTATTGACCGGTGGTATACTATAGGTAATATGATGCTAGATATGTATGATGAACTGGCTCTAGAGCAAAATGCAAAGACATTGTTCGGCTTTAATTGTGATATTCAACAGGTTATACTTCGCCATGTGCCTGTGAGTCATACAATGCATGCAACGGTATTTATGACCGAAAAGAAAGAACTGATGGTGTATGTCGATGGCGAGTCGCGCGTAACTCTCGGTGATATTAAGAAGATTATCGCTCGCATGGGGCTTGTGGCCGAATTGTTTTTACCACCGAAAGGTCAAACGGACTACTTTAATGAATTTGCGAAAGATCGGTTTCGTGAAGTATTTCCGGGGCGACACAACCCGAGCAAAGAAGATCTATACTACTACACAACGCTTGCTCCCTATATGCCTGCGCTAGTGCAAATAGCGAGTGTCAAGCATGGTGAGATTTATCAGTTTGACACCGACAGTAAAAATAACTGGCGTTCGGCAGTTAAATTTGCCTATAGGCGAATTCGCACTAGCTAGCTTGTGATACTTTGCTTGCTTGAACAGAACTCCAGATAGATAATCCGATGATCGCAAGGCCAGTTACGCCTGCGACGGCTTCAGGAATGTGCACGAAGACGCTTAAGAGTAAGATACCCGCAAGCAGACCTATTGTGTAGTGCGCGCCATGCTCCAAATAGCGATATGCATGGAGTACGCGTTTTCGCACCATAAATAACGTAAGGCTCCTTACCCAGAGCGCACCAATACCAAGTCCGATTGCAATCAATACGACATCTTTGGTGATCGCAAATGCTCCAATAACGCTGTCAAAGCTAAAGCTTGCATCAAGTACTTCAAGATAGAGAAAAGACATGAATCCTGCCACGCCTGTCTTGACTACTGCTTTTTTGCCTGACGACTGTTCTTGCTTTCTTGTAAATAGATCTGCGAGGCCATGCACGATCAAGTAGGTAATGACGCCGGCAATACCTGGCACTAGGACTTCTTCGGGATGTTTGTTAAATGGAAGCAGCACAATAGTAAATAGTACGACCAAGCTAACAAAGCTGTATGTCCACCACTTTCCCATTCGCTGCAGAGGACGTTCGACAATATCAATCCAATGTATGTCCTTTTTGCTGTCGAAGAAGAAATGCAGACAGAGCATCAGTAGGAACATGCCACCAAAACTAGCGATAGCAACATGCGAATTATCTAAGTGCTTGCTGTATTCTTCTGGGCTTTGCGTGGCGAGCGTAAGTACTTCAGGGGCAGAGAGTCCAGCGGTTATC
The DNA here is from genome assembly GCA_036405515.1 of Saccharimonadales bacterium (SeqCode). Lineage (GTDB taxonomy): Bacteria > Patescibacteriota > Saccharimonadia > Saccharimonadales > Saccharimonadaceae > JASLCR01. Next base: position 2,558 of record DASWXM010000036.1, read on the forward strand.
ATAACGATTACGATCGGAAATACGAGTCGCATACCAAAAACGGCAATAAATATGCCGACCGTCATAAAAAGTGTTTGCCAAAATTTACTCATACTCGCAAGAACTTTTGCATTAATGATTGCATTGTCAAAACTAAAGGTTACTTCGACAAGAATGAGGACTGCAGCAATAAAGAGCGCGCTTGGGCCAAGCTCAACCCCTACGAATATTAGAGCAAAGATGGTAATAATAGCACTGATGAGAAATATGCGAACAGGATGATGTGAGTGAAGAAGGTCTTTCATATAATCATTAGTATAAACGCATACTCGCCGTAGAGTAAAGGAGTAAGGTATCGGTCATGAAAATTTATTTACTTTACTATGAACTACACCTCCGATCGGAGGTGTAGTTCTGACGTACTAATCGAGATTATAATGATTAGTCGGTATTTACGTACCTACCCTTGATCCAGCTCCATGACGTACTGCTCCACACGCGACTTGGTGCACTAAACGCCCCAGTGCCTTTTCCGTTCCATGTCCATAGACCAGTTGTTGAGTTCCCGTGATCGTAGGCTGCTGCTAAGTCGTCCATATTGTCGCCATTAAAGTCGCCTGCAAACAGCTGAGTCTTATTTATGTCCCAGCCACCAGATGTACTTGACCAGACATTCTTCTTTGTGTATCCACTTCCACTGTTAGAAATTGTCCAGATAGTAGATGTTGAACTGCCCGCATAACGTATTGCTGCTAGATCATCCCTATTATCACCATTGAAGTCACCTATTGTGTATGATCCAGCAGTTGGCCAGGCAGTATCGTACCATACACGACTTCGAGTATTGAATGTACCATCTCCATTTCCGTTCCATGTCCACAGGCCAGTAGTGCCACTGCCGTAGTCGTACAGTGCCGCTAAATCATCCCTATTGTCACCATTGAAGTCGCCTGCAAGAAGTCTGCTCTTATTGGCGTCCCAGCCACCAGATGTACTTGTCCAGACAGTCTTTGGCGTAAAGCCAGTGCCGGTACTTGAGAAAGTCCAAATTTTAGAGGTAGAATTGCCGTAATCATACACGGCCGCTAAATCATCTTTGCCGTCACGATTAAAGTCACCTACTGTAAATTTACTTTTACTAGCATTCCATGAGGTGCCGTACCATACACGACTCGGGGCGTTAAATGTATTATTACCTTGCCCGATCCACGTCCATATTCCTGTTGTGCCATTACTGTCGTAATCATATACGGCTGCTAAATCGTCCTTGCCGTCACCGTTGAAGTCACCTGAAAATACCCTGCTTCGGTTTGCATTCCAACTCTGTGCATTGCTTGTCCAGATACTCTTTGGCGTAAAGCCAGTGCCGGTGCTTGGGAAGATCCAGGCATTGCCAATTGAACTGCCATTGTCGTAGATTGCTGCCAAATCATTTTTGCCGTCGCTATTAAAGTCGGCTCGAGTAGTTGCCACGCCATCGGTCATAAATGTCCCCGGCTCTGGAGGGAGAATGGCTGGAAGTGTTGCAGTTGTGCTCCATGAGCTTGTGCATGTACTACAAGCTGCGAATAGTTGTGTCCACCAGTGCTTGCCATCACTATCTCGATACACGCCGACACCAGTCTTTGTGAATTGAGGCCGCAAAAGGTTTGCTTTATGTGAAGGGCTAGCCATCCAGGCGTTAAAGACAGTGCTTGGGCTGCTATATCCTGCGGCAATATTCTCGCCAACTATACTCCATTTGCCGCCACATTCTTGTGAAATCTCGGTAGTAAATGGCATCGATGGCGATGTCTCGCTTGGATACTGCGTGCTATGAACCATCTTATCTATGCTAGCCATCTTTTTTGACCATCTTTCTGCAACTGTGTTTAGGCACTCAATATGCTGGAGATTTCTCAGACCAGCCTTTGATCGGGCGGAGTTTGTGAGTGTGACCACCTCTTTTTCATATGGGCCTATAAGTCCTGCAATTACCGCAGCATGTATGGTGATTAGTGTAATCAGACCCGCAAGTGCAAACAGTAGCGCAACATTTAGAGCTCTAAGTTTATTGATCGAAAGAGAGTTGATTACTTTAAAGACCATGACTAGCGACCTTCCTTTTTAGGAGAAGTAATAGATAAAGAAGATTCGCTTATGCTTCCATTACTATCTGCCCAGTATTGATACAGAACAATAGCGCCTGCAGTGACAACCGCAGCAAGCAATGCGATAAAAATCATTCGTTGGGCATCACTCGAAGGCTTGCCAGAACCCATTGCCTTAGGCCTGGATGTTTTCTTTGCTTTTGCCATTAGTATTTCCTCATTTAAATTTAAGTTAACTGCTTATAGTTATAAACCCGTTATGTTTAGTTGTCTAGACATAATTTGATTTAACGACTATGGGATGGTAAAGCCAAGGATAACTTTTTACAGTAAATCTGTGCTATTATTAATTTCAGAAATGAGGTATGGGGTGAACAGACTATCGAAAGTGGAGCTTGTTGAGGCGCAAATCGCACTATTTATTGCAGTAGCACTCCAGTTTGTCGTGTGGCTCATCAATGACCATATCTTATCTGCACCGCAGTATATCCTTGTTGCGATAGAAATTGCTTTAGCCTTGTCTCTCGGGTTTACGACAAGTGTCAAAAGTTTGCGTGAACGCGCTTTGCATCACACAATTGCTACCGCACTGATCGGCTTAATATCCCTTGCGAATATTGCCTCACTCTCCGTCGTTATTTATGCTTTGATTGTAGGCAGTACGGCAAGTGGCTTTGAACTTTTAGGCTCTGCTTTGGCTATCTTCGTGACAAATGTTATCGTGTTTGCTCTTTGGTATTGGGAGATCGATAGCCCAGGTCTTACAAATCGTCGCTGGACAAAGTCTGATAAGGATTTTCAATTTATTCAGCAGGAAATGGAAAAAGAGTTCCCCGGCTGGCGCCCAGAATTCGTCGATTATCTGTATATATCGATTATTAACTCGGTTAACGGTGCTACGCCAAGTGCTCATCCACTTACTCGCCAGGCGAAGCTGCTAATGGCTTTGCAAGCTATGGTGTCGATCTTTACCCTTGCGCTCGTTATTGCTCGCTCGGTAAGTATTTTAGGGGCATAAGTATGAAGCAGGTCCTGCGGGTTATCTCTATCTCGCAACTAGAGGTTGTCGCTGCCCTCTTCCTCCTAAACGCTATTGTCCTTTATATAACATTTGCTGCTTTTGATAAGGATGGCTACTTGACTCAGTATTTTAATACATTGCGCGGCGAGATGGCGCTCGGCGACCAGTATGTACTTTTGAGCAATCAGATAAACTCAAGCGGACTGGCTGGCAATCTTGCTGTGGCTTGCTTTTGGGCTGCGGCAGGACTTTTGGGCTACTATTTGATTTACTATATTTTTATATCTGGACGACAATTGGGTGAGTTTGTTAACGACTTGAAGCAAAAAGGCATCGATAAGGTGGGACTAATAGAGTATAGATTTGCGGCTATTGGAATTCGTGTTGGTGCGATTGTAGGTATTTTGATGAGCTTGCTTTTTACCCAGCGCGTTCTGCTCCCGTACGTACTTGCGATATTTAATATCTCACAATCGACACCAGTACTGGATAGACTTCCGGAATTGGCCGCTGTAGTAGCTAGCATGTTACTGGTATTTCATGTATTTGTTGTCCTGATGCGTCTTGCAACGCTTCGCACTCGGCTTTTTCTCTAAATTTATATAGTTGCTCCTTCTTGTGTCTTTGCATGTATTCGCTATACTAGGTGAACGTGGATGACTCTCTTTTTATAACAATTCAGAATGAAACTTCGGAATTTCTTGGCCAACCGAATGCCTATCGGTCGGTATTGATTTTGGTGGCCGCGATCATAGGCTCGTATTTTGCGAGTAAATTTTTGGCTGGTGCAATCGTCAGGCTGGCGCAGATTATCGGCACAAAGTCCGATGCAATGACTAACAGCCAAAGACAGATACGCTATCGACAGATCGAAACCTATCTTAGTATCGCAGTAGCAATTGTCCGCGCTGTGGTCGTAGCGGTTGTAGCGTATATTACCTGGCGTTTGTTGACGCCAGCCTCAAGTAGTAGTGCGGCGGCGATCGGTGCCAGTGCGTTCTTTATCGTCGTGGCAGGTCAGACGCTCGGTCCGGTACTGCGCGATATCACGGCTGGCGCGGCGATGATCACCGAAGGTTGGTTTCATGTCGGTGATTATATTAAGATCGAGCCGTTTATCGATATGGCCGGGGTCGTGGAGCGTTTTACGCTTCGCTCAACCAAGCTTCGCAGTCTGAGTGGTGAAGCTATCTGGGTGCACAATCAGCAGATTCATGCTGTGCACGTGACGCGCAACGCGGCCCGGATGTATGTCGTTGATATCTTTACTCACGAGCCATCAATCGCGCAAGCGGCCATTCAGGAAGTGATCGACGCAGTGCCGTCAAACAGTGCGATGGTTCGCAATCCTATCAAGATCGGCGAGATTGAGAAATGGGATAAGCTATGGCATATCGTTGTTCATGCCAAAACTGCCCCTGGCCGAGAATGGCTGATCGAGACATTCTTCGTTAATGCCTTGAAGCAAATCGATGAAAATAAGCCGAAGGATGAGCGAATCTTTGCGTTTGAGCCGATGGCACGTTTCGCCGATCCGCGGGCGGAGAAAGAGTTTAAGCGGTCGATCCGATAGACACTGAAAATTTAGCTTTGGGATGATAGCAGATTACATAAATCGATGTAGACTATCTAGGACTGTCTAATACTCTTTGTGAAGTTCTGGATTGTTCAGCATCCTAAATTGACGGGGGCCCCGCACCGAATGAACGGTGCGGGGCCTTTTGTCACCTCAGAACCCTCAGGCTACCCTTTCGGGAGTGAGTGTTGTAGTGACCTTCGAAGGTCTGCCACGACCTGACCGTGATGACGAAGTCGTCACGGGTTGAGGGCATGGCCTCGTTGCCGAGATAGCGGATGCCGACGAGCTGAGGCTGAAACAGCCTGCCCAGCTCGACGAGTTCCGTGCCGTCCTCTCCGAAGAGGATAGCTTCCTTGAACGTGATGGAGAGCCCTCGCGGGAGTCCCTCTTCGCGCGCGACGGCAAACTTCAGCCCTCGCAGCAACTCGTCCAGGTTCGGACCTTCGATGATGTCGATTCGCTCGACAACCAGTGTGGTAGCCATCCGGCTTACCTCTCTGTGCGTTCGCCAAAGGACCTGGCGAAAAGGTCGTTGTCGGCTTGCGCCGACCACCTCACATCCATGAGGAATTAAAATTAAGTATACAACTTTAAAAAGTAATATCAATGCTTAGCTAGTGATAGTAAATGTGTCTCAGGAAGAGATCACATCCGCACGTCGACCCACTCGAAGGTATTTCTAAAATCTTATTAATAAATAATTTTATGATTATGAATATAATATGTGGTAGTATATGGATTTATGAAAGCCATTAATTCATACGAAGCGTTCGAGGCTCCATCCGAACACCTAGATACCATTTGTGATGAGGGTACAAATGTTGAGCGACTCACCGATCAGCAGCGGCAATTCGTTCAAGAGAATTTTGATTTAGTGCATAGCGTTGCCTCATTTATGATTTACGGCCAAGGACTTCGAATGGAGCTGGATGAAGCGATTGGCTATGGAAGCGTTGGATTATGCAAGGCGGTTCAAAGATTTGATCCATCAAATGGAGCCTCACTTCAAACATACGCTAGAACACGTATACGAGGAGCTATTCTTGACGGCATTAGAAGCTTCGATAAGATTGATAGGCAAACCGGCCTACCAAGAGCGGTCAGTGTACTTAACGGCAGCTTGGGTGTATCTATAGATAGGCCACTGGGTGAGTATTCTGGGCTTATATTCGCTAATACACTTATAGATGAAAGTCTTACTTCCGAAGAGCAGTATGTCGCATGTGATGAGCGAAACGAAAGAACAGTCCTGGCTCGCGAGCTATTCTCCAGGCTGAACAATAAAGAGAAAGCTGTAGTGGTAGGCATAGCACAGGAAAGGAAGCTTGTAGATATAGCGGATGAACTTTCCGTGACTGGAGCACGAGTCTCTCAAATGAAAAAAGAGATAGCTAAAAAAGCCCACGATCCTAACAGAAGGACCGCTCTCGAATTAAAAAAAGAAAAAGATGATAGGTACGTAAATCCGGCTCATCTTCCCGCTATTTTTGCTATTGGTGCGCTAAAATCGCAGATAAAGGCCACACAATCCCTCATTAGCGCGAATGAATTACTAACAGAGCCCGATAATCAATATCTTGATAGATTACGATTAACACTTGCACAACTTACATATAGTCTCGTTAATATCCCCCAAGTTAAGAGGGTACTTTAAGCTTGGCTCGGTCTATTGAATGTGTTTCGATAGCGTATGCTTCAAATACTAAAAACTGTTTTTTGATGTCCAGAATCGCTCAACCTCTTCAGGAGATGCATTGTCTAAGTAGTTTTTTATAATCTCACTTTGTGTATCGGCTTCTAGGTCTTTAGTAAGTGGAGCATCTAAAGGAGCTGAGTAATCTTCTTCGCTACTTATATTTGTCTGCTCCGAATTTTGGTTGTACTCGATAAATACCTCATTCTTAATGTGTAAGACAATAATAAACTATTTCATGGAGAATAAAAGCGTAAGTATTTTTAGTTGGGGCTAGTGGATGTATTTTGAACCATTGATTATACAAACTAAAAAGAACGATACTGGACATATTAACAGTTATATGTTAGTATAGGCATGATCTAATCCCTACATTAATTGAGGTGTCGTCATGGAACAGCCTTGGTGGGTATACGGATCGATTGCGCTTGGATGCGTTCTCCTCTTCCTTCTCGTGAAGGTTGTGGAGAACAAGTTCATGAAGGAGGACGATGACCTGGGCTTTCTGTCTTTCGTCATCGGCTTCATTGGCTTCTTTGCTGCCTACCAGGCTGCAGATGCACTGAAGCTCTTCAGTTGAACAACGCTCCCGAGTCTGTCGCCCGTTCCGCGTGTTGAGCAAACGCCCGCTCCACACGGAACGGGCGTTTGTCATATTACAAAATGCTTAAGCTTGGCTGGGGCTAGTGGATGCGTTTCAGGAAGAACTTTCGTCTTCTTCAGCTTGTTTAACTTTCGTTTTTGCATGATAATCTTCTAAAAATACCATAAGATGACCGAATAATTCAGCTTCATCTCGTGGTTCAATCGAATTTATTACATTCCTATGTTGCAGACAACATACTTCCAGTAGCGCACGGTCTGCCATTATAGATACCGTGTAAAATCGTTCTTTGCCTTCAAAATCAAAATATAATGGTGAATACTCGTCTTGAGGATATCCTTCTACCTGTTGAAAATCTGTTTCGACAGGAATCTCGACAACGAGCACTGTCTTTTTATCTAATTCTGAAAAATGTGTTGGATCGAATATTTCAGTAACCATAGTATTTAAATATAATACTATATAAATATAGTATAGTCAAACCTGGCTGGGGTGGAGGGATTCGAACCCCCGAATGCATGGACCAAAACCATGTGCCTTACCACTTGGCCACACCCCATTGTTGGTCGTGAACCTTTACAAATATAACACAGTGGCCATTGTTTGACCACTGTTGTTATACTCCCGACCAAACTGTTATTGTTAACGAATTGCGACGAGTTGCATTTGGCGTGCGCGTAGACCCGCACCCCACTGAATTGTTTCTTGAATTGTCTTACCGATCAGGCTCTGACCGAGAGGGCTCTGTACCGAAATGCGTCCGTCACTCGGGTTTGCTTCAATGCTATCAACGATTGTATAGCGGACGATACGACCTTTCATATCGATCAACTCTACGACGGAGCCAAGCGCCACCTTGAGTGCGTCACGTTTGCGTGGAAAGAGTTTAGCGCTTCGAAGTGCTGCCTGCTTCTCGGTGAGTTCGCTTTCAACGATTTCCAGTTGGGCAAGCTTTTCGATCCGTTCGAGTCGTTGATCATGGTTGTCGACTTTATCCAGTTCGCGTAGTTCAGCTATGATACTCGCTTGGCGACGCTCAAGTCTAGCAACCGCTTTCTTTAGCTCCTTCATTCCTTTTTTACTAAGTAAGATAACGTTCGTGTTCATTTCTGGCATGATGTTTCCCTCCGCGTTCGTATTGATGTTCTCTCGTAGTCGAGTGACTACATCACCAGTATGCTCCCAGTAGCTGAAGGAAACCTGAATATCTACGTTACTTTTTTTGAGGATTTTTTAAGTACGACTTTTGCGGTAGTAATTTCATTTGGAATACTCTCAATCGTTATTTCACCCTCATGAAGATCGACGATATTTTTAGCTAGCGACAGACCCAGCCCGTAGCCTCCTGCTGAAGTGTTTCTTGATTTTTCCCCACGATAGAAACGATCAAAAATATGCGGCAGGTCATGATTATCGATGCCCGGGCCACTATTTTTAATAGTCGTTGTCACAGAGTTTGCTTTTACTTGAACAATGATATCGATCGTCGAATCGCTTGGGCTGTAGCGCAGTGCGTTATCAATTAGGATAGCGAATAGCTCTCGTATACTTGCAGGATTTCCTCTGATGATTGCCTGTTTGGGTGATTGGACCGTAAATCGGTCTTTGGGAATATTTTTATGAGCGGCGATACTCTTCCGGATTACGCTTCCAATGTCAATCAGACTGAACTCTAGCTCGGCGAAATTACGACGGGATAGCTTTAATAGGGTATCAGAAAGTGAGCTAAGGCGATTTACCTCTTCGAGATTACTGGCCAGAAGCTCACGCATTTCCTGTTTGCTAAGATTTTTATCGCGTGCCGCTACCTCAAGTTCACTTTTCATGATAGCGAGCGGTGTACGAAGTTCGTGACTGGCGTCTGAAGTAAAGCGCTCCTGGGCCTCTTGGAATTCTTCTATCGGGGTAAGTGTCCTCCTGGCAAGAAAGTAGCTCCCTACTCCGGCAAGCAGGAGGATAAGCAGGTTTGAATAAAAGAGCGCTATAAAAAGATTGAGATTCGCTTCGTCGAGCTGTCGTTTTTGAAAGTCACTATAAGTGCCTACTGTGGGGTTGGTAATGACGGGAAATGAAAATCGCTCTTCGACAATATGTAGACGGGTTCGTACTTCGGAAGATGAAATTTGATATATAATCACACTAAAAAAAAGCGATATCGACATCAATATCGCCAGGTACCAAGCCGTTAGTTTGAGGGTGGCAGACTCAAACATCTGTTTCATGATTTGGTACTCAATTTGTAGCCAAATCCGCGCACCGTTTGGATTAGATTTGTCTTGAATGGTTTGTCGATCTTATTCCGGAGGTATTTTATGTATACTTCAACGGTATTAGGAAGGATATCGGCGTCGTAGTCCCATACATGAGCAATAATCGTATCTTTCGTGAGTATGCGATTTTTGTTCCGCAGTAGATATTCGAGCAGTCCAAACTCTTTTGCAGTCAGCCTGATCTCTTTATCCTTGTGCGTGACGGTGTGCTCAATGGTGTTGAGCGATAATCCGTCTGCGGTAAGTACGGGTGAATGTTGCTCGGTTGGACGACGAAGAAGGGCGCGTACGCGGGCCAGTAATTCTTCGATCGCAAATGGCTTTACCAAGTAGTCATCTGCTCCGCTGTTAAGTCCGGTCGTCTTATCCTCTGTACGACCAAGAGCGGTCAGGAAAAGTATTGGCGTATGTATTCCCTGCTCTCGTACATCCTTTACGATATCGAGGCCATTATATTCACCGGGAAGCATTCGGTCGATAATCATAACATCATATGGTTCGGTAGTTGCCATGGCGTGTCCGTCATCGCCGTCAAAACTAATATCAACGGCGTAGCTTTCCTGCTCTAAGGCCTTTTTGATTGCCCGTGCAATCTTGTGTTCATCCTCAATAATCAATACACGCATCTATATACTAGTATACGCATAATTCTGAGATAAGGCTGAAGGCTACCCGTAGACTGTTGACCACTCTTGCATATCACGCAAGATAGGCATGAGGGCATGGCCTTTTTCGGTAAGCCGATATTCACAGCGTCTTTCGCTGGACGTGGCTTTCTTAAGGATAATCCCCTCGTCTTCGAGCTGTGTCAGGCGGGCCGAGAGTGTGCGCGGATTAATTCCACCAACGAGATCTTGTAGTTGGCAAAAACGTACCACGTCATTGTTTATAAAGAATCGAAGCAATTGCGGCGTCCATTTGTCGCCGAGTATTTCTGTGGCTGCTTTGACGCAACCGATTGTCTTTACCGCTTCAGGCATGTATTTACTATACATTGTGTAGCAAGTTTAGTCAAGCGTAAGAAGCTAGCTATGGTTATTTATCTAAAGTTGCCGAACTGGAGAGGAAAATCGAACTCTGTGGATCTGAGGAGTTGCATGGCATTTTGGAGCTCGTCCTTGCTGCTACTTGTAACGCGGATTTCCTCACCTTGGATCTGGGCTTTTACTTTTGGCACTTCGTCTCGGAGTTGCTTCGTAATAACTTTTGCATCATCCTGCTTGAGTCCGCTCTTAAACGGAATTTCCCATGTGCTCTTGAGATTTGATTCTGCAGGAGTCTTTGAGAGATCAAGGACTTTTGAGCTTTGATCTCGGGCTGCAAGCTTCTTGCGTACAATATCAAGTACCGCATCAAGCTGCCACTGCCCTTGCCCAATAAGTTTGAAACCTACTTTGTCACCAAGCCACTCTATAGCAGCAGGGGTGCCCTTAAAGTCATATCTGTTTGCAATTTCACGTTCTACTTGGGCAAATACGTTATTCATTTCTGCTTTGTCGTAGTCGGAAGTTATATCAAAAGAGAATGTAGCCATACTCCTAGTATATATCAGATACGTAGTTTCCCTTTAAAGTGTGTATAATGAAATTATGAAAGTAAAAGTACAAGTAGATACTCAGACATTTGTTCGATTTTGGTTAGTAGTTATCGGATTTGGCCTTGCCGGTCTCATGATATATAGTGCCCGGGCAGGTCTCGTTGTTGTAGGTTCAGCATTGTTTTTGGCACTTGCACTTAACGGTCCGGTAAGTCGACTTGCGAAATACTTGCCAGGTAAAAGTCGTATCGGTAGTACGGCAATCGCGTACCTTTTAGTCGTTGCATTTATCGGTGCGTTTCTATTTCTAGCTGTTCCCCCTATTATTCAGCAAACGGCAAAGTTTGCTCAGACTGTACCTGATCTTGTAGATAATGCAACCACGAGCTGGCATTCACTAGATAGAGCGATCGATGAGTATAATCTGCGTTCGCAGGTAGATGACGCACTTAATTCTCTCAAGAAGAATGCCTCAGGCTGGGCGTCAAACGTCGGATCAAATATTATAGACGGTGTTGGATCATTCTTCGGCTTTATGACGTCAGTGCTGCTTACGCTTGTGCTTTCATTCTTGATGCTAATTGAGGGTCCTGAGTGGATGAAACGAATCTGGGGACTGTACCGCGACAAGAAACGTATGGAGACGCATAAAAGAACCGTTCTTAGGATGGCCTCGGTTGTATCGGGGTTTGTGACTGGCCAACTAACAGTTTCAGCTATTGGGGCGACATTTGCTGGACTTGTCGTATGTATTATTACGCTATTCTTCCCTGAGGTTCCAATTAATCTTGCTATACCAACTGCTGCCATTACATTCATTTTGTCACTTATTCCAATGTTTGGTGCCATGATTGGTGCGATTCTAGTATGTTTACTTCTTGGTATGAACGCTATTGGAGCAGCAATCGCGTATGCGATCTTCTTCTTGATCTACCAGCAGATTGAGAATAACTTTGTTTCGCCAACTATTCAGTCACGCAAGCTTGAGCTTACACCGCTCAGTGTACTTACGGCTGTAACGATCGGTATCTATGTATTTGGCATCGTCGGTGCCATTATCTCGATTCCTATCGCAGGGTGCTTAAGGGTACTCCTAGAGGAGTATCTTGAAGAGGCTGGCAAAGAGCGAGCTAAATCCGATACTCCACTCGCGAAGCTGGCAAAAAAAAGCTAAAGAGATTGCGTAAACATCGTCTTACTTATCGATATACTGCCAGACCGGGCCGGTATTTGTATCGAGTACCTTGATCTGGTATCTTGAGGCGAGTAGATCACGGAGCTCATCTGACCGCTGCCAGTCCTTTGCTTCGCGCGCTGAAGCACGCTCGAGGATAGTCTGCTTTGCCTCGTCATTAATATCCGGGGTTGAACCGAGCAGTCTTACGCCCAGGGTTTGTTCGATCCACTCGAGTAGCGCGACAAGTGCACTTTTCTGAATTTTGCGAATTGAATGCTGTTCAATATTTTCAAACGCCCTCTCAATGACAGCCAATGCTTCAGGTGTGCCTAGATCGTCTCGTAAATGATCGAGCGCTGCATGGGGTGCGGCAAGTATGACACCATTAACATCATGGCTCGAGTCCTTGTCATCATCATCCTCAAGTGTGTCGTGAGTTTGCCATCTCAGCACGGCAATATTTCTCCAGCGGATTAATCGGTTTGAGGCAGCGTCGAGGATTTCCCAGGTAAAGTTACCTTCGCTACGATAGTGCTTCGAGAGGACGAGTAATTTGAACGCATCGAGGTCATAGCCTTTTTCGACAAGATCGGTCAATGTATAGCTATTGCCAAGTGACTTGCTGAGTTTTGTACCATTCACTTTTAGGTGATTGTTATGCATCCATATATTGGCAAATGATGTGTGAGTGAGGGCCTCGGTCTGGGCAATTTCGTTTGTATGATGCACTGGAATATGATCGATACCTCCGGTGTGAATATCTATCTGCTTGCCAAGTAGTTCCATCGCCATCACGCTACACTCTAAATGCCAGCCCGGAAAGCCTTCACCCCAGGGACTGCTCCACTCCATGTCGCGTTTTTCATCTTCTGGTGAAAATTTCCAGACGGCAAAATCGGTCGGATGTTTTTTACCTGTGTCGGCGACACGAGCACCAAAACGTAGACCCTTGATATCAAGTTTTGCTAGTTTGCCATAGTCGGCAAGTTTTGATGTATCAAAATAGACACCGTCTTTTATAACGTACGTATAGCCTGCTTCTTCAAGTTGTTTCACGTAGTCGATCTGTTGCTCAATAAAGTCGGTAGCTTTCGGCATGTGTGTGGGTACAAGCAAGCCGAGCTTGTTGTATGCTTCATCGTAAGCAATATCGGCATATTTCTGAGCGACATCCCAGGCAGTCTTGCCTTCTCGAAGCGCACCTTTTTGCATCTTGTCCTCACCTGTGTCGCCGTCATCAGTGAGATGTCCAACATCAGTGATATTTTGCACACGATTTACCTTATAACCATCTGCAATTAATGTTCGAACCAAGATATCCCAATAAATGTATGCGACCCAGTTGCCAATCTGAGGTTGGCTATAGACGGTGAGACCACAAGTATAAAGTGTTACTTCGTCTTGACTGAGAGGTTTTAACGTTTCCAGTGTACGGCTAAGCGTATTATAGAGTCGTACTGTCATGATATTCCTTTGATGCCTTGTGCGTAGCGGTAACGAGCTCGCGGACTACCTGATCATAATCTTCATACACGCGAAAACCGGCGGCATATGGGTGTCCTCCGCCACCGAAGTAGCCTGCGACTGTCTCTGCAATCGGTATATTTCCACGGAGTCGCCCTGTTGCCTTACCGTCAGGATAGGTCTTGACGACGACACTGAGCTCAACACCTTCTACAAGACGTAATTCGTCTCCTACAAGTGCACCGGGATTGTACTTGTCGCTGTATTTTTCGATTTCGTCCCAGGGTACGTGTACGAGGGCAAGTTTGTTGTCTAGGAAGTATTCAATACGACTAATAAGCTCACCCTTATATGTAAGAATTTCGGGAGATTTCTTCATATACTCACGACGACGTTCTTCTATAAGCGCGGTTGATGCGCCAAGTTCGGTAAGCTTTCCTGCAACAAAAAAGCTATTTGGAGTAGTACTTGGTGTTGTCAGCCCCAGGCTGTCACTCATGATAGCAATAAGTAAGTCTTCAGCTGCTTGAGAGCCTATAGGCCAGGCTGCCTCATTTGCTAGTTTGAAAATAATTTCGCTTGTAGCGACTGCTGTATCGCTTAGAAGTGTATGCGGGAAAGTAAGGCTCGACTCTGTTGTATGATGGTCGATGACGAGCACTGGATGGGTCTCGAGCCAATGTCTAAGGCCGGGCGTCTCAAGTACTTTAGTGAGCAGTACATCTGCCGAGGTATCAACAATAATTGCTAGGTCTGCTGAAGTATCAAAATCGTCACTAATACGATCCCAGCCTTTGATATATCTGAGGTATTTTGGAATTTCTACTGGGCAATAGAGCGATACGTCCTTATTAATCTCACCTAGAATCTCCTCGAGCGCGGTTGCTGAACCAATGCTGTCTCCATCTGGATTCTCGGCTTGAATAATGACGATCTTTTCGGCGTCATTAATATGCTGTATGGCTTTGTCGTACATCTGTTCTCTATTGTAGCAAATGTGTAACTACTTTATTGCATTTGTGTGCAGCTGGAAAGTGCCGAGGCAAAACCAGCATACCGTGCCGTTGCCTGATCGCTAACACTGTCCCAGTACTCCGTTTTTATTCCGTCGCTACCGCATGTATATACGGCGACTTTGTCGGATACTGAGGTGATTGGGCTACCAGAGATACTCGCTTTGTATTTGTCGAGACTTGCATCCTCGACCGTTTCAAAATCTGCCAGCGAAGTCGGATACGTATTTTTTTCAGTATAGTATAGCTCTGCTTTTTTAACGACAGTAATTGCGGCTGACTGGGCCTCGCCTGTCTTAGAACGTTCTTGAATAGTCTTAGCTGTGGTTAAAAAGATAAGACTGAGGATAGTAATGGTAATGAGAAGACTTAGGACGAGAAGTACGATATTAAGGATGATGCCGATTGTTGCCAACCTACCATCAAACCCTGCAGCCTTTGATTTCTTTTTAGCCACAATAGAAAGAATTAGTCCAACAAGCTGCATAAAGAACGCGAGAACGATGCCCGCGATAGCGAGACTTTTACCAGGATCTTCTCCGATTGGAGCTTGCTGCTGAGATTGAGCGAGCTGTCCCGATTGTGGAGTAGATTGGTCGGTGACTAGTGGTTGGGGTATTTCCTGAGGTGTATTATTGAAGGGTTGCTGACTATTAGGATCCATATGATACTCCCGAATTGCTTATGCTATTTCACGAAGTATACTACAGCTTCCGTCGCCCCTCAAGTGCATGGCCGAGCGTGATTTGATCGGCATACTCAAGATCAACACCAACGGGAATCCCCCGGGCAAGCCGCGTGAGGGTGATATCAATTCCCGCATCTGCAATATAGCGCTGTAAAAAGAGTGCAGTAGACTCACCTTCCACAGAGGCATTGGTCGCAATGATAAGCTCCTTGACATCATCTTTCTTGATACGCTCAACAAGCTCGGGTATATGAAGTTGTTCTGGTCCGACACCGTCAATCGGTGATATTGCTCCGCCGAGCACATGGTAAGTTCCTTTGAACTGTTTCGTCCGCTCAAGTGCCACAATATCAAGAGGCTCTTCAACAACCGCGATAAGCTGTTTGTCACGCTCTGTATCGCTATAGAGCGGTGAAATATCCTCAGAAGCATCAATAAGCGCAAATGTCACTGGACATGACTTTACATTTTGATGAAGTAATTGCAGGCTGCTTGCGAGTTGTTCAGCGTTTTTCTGCGGTCCACGCAATAAATAGTACGCATAGCGTTCTGCGGTGCGTGCGCCTACCCCTGGTAAGCTACCAAGGTCATCGATGAGCTTGGTGAGTGCAGCTGGAAGAATTGTTTGTGTCACGTGACACTACATTCCTGGAATATTGAGACCACCCATGAGAGGCTTCATGGTGTCGGCGGCAATTTCTTGTGCCTTTGCCATACCGTCGCGAATCGCAATCTCAATCCAGTGTTCGAGCTCTTCAATATCCTCAAGGTCTACTCGTTCTGGATCAATCTTAATACCATCAACCTTTAGTTCACCGGTAATACGTACAACTACAGCGCCATCACCAGCTTCTACTTCAACAATTTGTTTTTTGAGGCTTTTTTGCGCTTTACGCAGGTCATTAAGCATCTTCATTTGGTCTAAAGCCATATCTTCTATTCCCTCTTATTATGTTCTAGGTACTAATTATAGCTTATCTGTAGCCACTTTTGTAGAGGTAGAAGCGAGCTGCGTCGTTCGACTGCGAGGTAACTGCTATAAATGAGGGCTCAATTACCTGTGACTTGAAATTATTTGCCGCGATAATAATTTCATTTTCGGCTTTCACCTTTGCTACAGCAGGTTTGTCGACTACCGAAATCTTACCTTGTTCACGAAGCCTGGATACATAGTCGGTGTAAAATGGCTTTTGCGTATGATCAACGAGTATAGTGATACGATTGCCAATATTCTTTTGTATAAGTTGATCAAGGAGATGTAAGTCCTTAGTGAATGCCTCTCGAGAAATAGGTGTGTAATGATATGTGTAGACATAGCGGTCAAATTCTGTAAATGATACTCCAACTACTAGTACGGCGAGCGGCAGTAGACCCGCTACTCTTGCGTACGGGTTGAGGGGGAATAGTCGATACCAGCTAGAGATAAGGTAATTGATGCCAAACGCAACGAGAAGCATTGCCGGTATAAAAGTATATGCCGACGGGAGTGCTTTAGTAATAATACCGACGAAGACCAGCAAGAACACGATGCTGATGATGTAGCTTTTCGCAGTATACTTTGCACTGAAAAGTCTGACAGCACCGAGTATAACAAGAAGTAGCGTAGCTAGGCCGTAAACAGGTTGAAGCATTAGACCTCCAGATGGGGCATAAAAGGCAACATATGGCGTAACTGAGCTAGATATGCTTTCAAGAGTCGGTGTGGTTGTCGTTGTAATGCCAATGATGTCTAAGAGTAAGTTTGGGCGGTTGATGATGCTGAGAATAAGAGGCATCGCTGTTAGACCGAATAGTGCGGTGCATACTATCAGCAAAAGCTTAGGCTGGCTGAAGACGATGAAACGTGCATGTGGGTGGAACAATGATGTCAGGAAGAGCGCCAATAGCAAGTAAATGCCAAGTGGTGCGTAGAGACTTAGAGCAGCAACAATGCTTGTAGTGATCATCCATACAGTCCGATACTTTTCTGAGTACGCTAGCATTGATGTTGAGAACAGTACCGCGGCTGACCAGAATATATAGCTGATTGCCGGTGTACCTAGTTGTGCAAGCAAGAGAAACTGTGCAGAAGTGACTGCTATAGTGCTGGTGATGATGGCAACATTACGTCTAAACCATAGCCGTACTACCCCATATATAAACAGTATGCTTGTGCCAGCCATTAATAGTGACGGGAGCTTAACAGCTAGCTCATTAACGCCAAGTAATTGAATGCTTAGTTTCTGCAATACATGATACGGGAGGTGAAGTATAGAGTCGGAGTTACTACCATTGAGCACTGTAGGGGGCGTGTGAATACTGTTGCTGGCCGACTCTATTTCTGGGGCTGCAAGCCCCCCGGGTACGTAAAAGCCTGCAACGGCAAGAACACCGATAAGTGCGCCTACAAGTATCATGACGCCAAGTATGTAACGCCAGCGGTATAAGTAGAAATCAGTAACGTTCAATTTGCCCATTGTCTGATAATTAGTGTAGCACGAAAGCTACTCGTTATGTCGACGATCAAGCGACATGAAGCGTAGTCGCTCAGGGTGGAAGTAGAGCTGAACTTTACCGACGGGCCCATTACGATGTTTTGCGATAATGAGGTCGGTAATATTTTCCACTTCTGGATTATCCGGTTCGTAATAACCTGGACGGTAAATGAACGACACGATATCGGCATCTTGCTCGATACTTCCCGATTCGCGGAGATCGGATAATTGAGGAATCTGCGGGCTTCGCTGCTCAACGGTACGAGACAGCTGACTCAGTGCAATAAGTGGTACATTGAGCTCGCGTGCAATCAATTTTAGTCCTCGGGAAATTTCTGAGACTTCTTGTACTCGGTTGCCGTTGTCGCGACCACTTCCCTGCATGAGCTGTAGGTAATCGATAATAATTAATCCGAGGGGTTGTTCGTGATTGATTCGCCGTGCTTTGGTGCGCATTTCCAACACGCTGAGGCCAGGTTGATCGTCGATGAAAATCGGCGCTTCGGCCATTTCGCCCATCGCCTCTGATAATTTCGAGAAGTCCTCATCGGAAAGGTTACCGGTACGGATGTTCCATGAGTCAACTCCCGATGCATCGGAAAGCATACGATCAACCAGCTGCTCTTTACTCATCTCAAGACTAAAAAAGAGTACAGGCTGCTTGGCAATTGTTGCCACATTATAGGCAAGATTCGTCACAAAAGTTGTCTTACCCATTGCCGGACGGGCTGCGAGGATGATAAGATCACTGCGTTGCAGGCCGGCAGTCATGTTGTCGAGATCGCGGTAGCCGGTACGCACACCACGAAGCTGTCC
>DASWXM010000037.1:0-6167 GCA_036405515.1 Saccharimonadales bacterium (SeqCode)
AGATGCCTTGCGGGTTATTAGCTATTTGAAGAAGCGTGATATACGTCCGAGCTATATTGATGTGAGGGTAAAGGGGAAGGCATTCTACAAATAGAAAACGATAGAGCAGGGTGTAGCACCCCGCTCTACTACCATAGTTCTATTTTTGTTCGCATAGTGCGTAGACCGCAAAAAACATATTTATATATTAAAATATCAAAAATGCAAATATGCAAATAACAGGGAAGAAGGATAGGGGAGCATGAAATAGAAAAAATGCAAATGTTTTCACGGATGCATAGATATGTGTGGAAAAGTCTACAAAGCGGACATAGGTTTATCATGACTCAAGGCTCTGAGAGTACCCTGACTTTTAAAGAAAGACGTGTATACGCAAAGTATGTAAACAGTAAGTTAATACGAAGCAAGTAGAACAAATGTAGGTGTAGATACCCTATTATAGTGAAAGTGATGTAAAACCCAATGAGGGCATATACCTCTTTATATCTATATTTTAATGACGTAAAAGAAACATTGTGCGACGTATGATCAGTATGACGATTATGGTTGCCTATTCACTGAATATGTCGAATTTTCTCCTGTGTTCATTATGTTTTTTATTGCATTTGCCCCACTTATGCCATATGCAGTGTTTATTTGCCTATCCGGCCTGTTTATCAATATTTTTCGCTGATTGTCTATGGACTGTGTATTTTTAGGTATTTAGGTACAAATTCCGTCCAGCCACAGCTTCATAGCTTAAGTTCCATTTATGTTCTATATTTGCCTGCAGCGATAAAATGAGTCATACAGTAGCAGGAAGTACACGCGCATCGATACCACTTATGCTCTATACTATGTGTATGGATACTACAACTCTCGACACAACTACGCTTAATGGCCAAACAGATCTTAATAGCTTGCTGCAAAATTCATCTAGCAGTTTGCTCCCAGAATCATTCATGGAGTCGCTTGGCACGGCTATCATGATTAGTACGATTATCTCATGTGTGTTTCTTGCGATATTTTTGACCGTGTATATTATTAGTACGATTCGCAAATGGAAGGTACAGTCAGCCGTGCTACATATGCAGAAAGATATTAGTGAGATCAAGCAGCATCTTGTTGGCGCACCTGTGAGTTCTCAGCCGACAAACAATACGCGAAATCAGCAGGAGACTACACCTTCTAACGATAATCCACTTATTGCTACAGAACGCTAAGCCTGTTCCCATGTAAACGCAGGATGTCCAAAGTGTCCGTAGCGGGCGGTTTGTTCATATTGTGGCTTTTTGAGGTCAAGGAAATCTGCGATACCGCGAGGGGATAAATCATATCCTTCCACTCCCTTTTCGACGCCGTCAACGATCGCGGTGGCTTCAAGCGGCTGGTCGTAGCCGATAGCGTAGGCGAGGTACACGTATACTTCCTTTGCCTGGAATCGTTTTAGATAGTCTATAGCGATTTTTCGAGCTATATATGCAGCTGAACGGTCAACTTTGCTGGCATCTTTACCGCTAAAACAGCCGCCACCGATGGCGATGCGAGGACCATAGTTATCGACTACGAGCTTGCGCCCGGTCAGACCGGCATCGGCGTCGAAGCCACCCTGCTGCCAGTCCCCTGCGGGATTGATATGGAGTGTCGGATCGATGTTACGATGTTTTACGAAGCACGGATTGACGTATTTTTGGGTACGCGCCCAATCTTTGACTGCTTGCTCCAGCTCACCATGCGGGGCATGCTGAAAACTAGCGACAATTGCAACCATTTCCCTATCCTGAATTGTCACCTGTGTCTTACCGTCGTATGGCCATTTTTTGTACAGATATTGATTAAGATCACGGCTCAGTATCATTTCAAGCGGCAGATATTGAGGAGTTTCACTAGTCGCATATCCAGTCATAATACCTTGGTCCCCTGCTCCACCGGTATCAACACCATTTGCGATTTCCGGGCTCTGTTTTACCAGGCGTGTTTCTATCTCTACTTCACCGGCGATTCGAGCCACGATCGGCTCTATCTCTATATGATCTTTGGCGGTCACTTCACCGGTGATGAACACCTTGCCGTGGCCTCCTACTGTCTCCACGGCAACGCGGGCATCGGGGTCGGCTGTCAGATACGCATCAAGTATCGCATCGGATATTTGATCACACAGCTTATCTGGGTGCTTTGGTGATACACTCTCGGCTGTTCTAAATTTTGACATAAAAAATCTCCTTTCGCGTATCTGCCCGGACAGATAAAAAGGAGTATTGATAGTCAATATCTTCCCCGCTATTCGGGCTAGAATTGGCACCGTGTCCGCTGTATTCGTATTTTGAATAAGAAGCTGGTTGCCGGCAGGTCATCGAGCTAGTTCTCTCGCTGCACTCTTGATACGTATGTTGTTAATTACTTCTTGAGTATATCACGCAGGAACAGGTGTTGACAATTTAATGTGAAGTTGTACAATAAACAAGTTGTTCTGCAAAGAGTGGAACGATGAACCTATCAGAAAGGTGGTGATGGTAGTTGCACAGACTACGTCATTACAGGGAGTCATATGGGCTCTCAATTAAGGATTTGTCCATTCTATCGGACATTTCTGTCACCGCGATTCACCGAATCGAAAGTGGCAGTAACCCATATAAGGTGAATGAAGGTGTGGCGAAAGCCTTGGCTGACGCACTCGACACGGAAGTGTACAGCATCTTCGATAAGACCGAGTTGTCGCACCTCGGTCGTCCACCGCACACAGGCAGGCCTATCGTTGCTCTTCGAATTGTCGGGGAGAATGAGATGATTTGCTCTGGCTGCAATCTTGCAGTCCCACGAGCAGTCGGCTGCGATATGTGCATGGTTGCGGCATAAGCGCCAAAGCGTGTGGGTGGGGTTCTTCGGAGCCCCACCCCGCCGAGGCGCTTTTATAATTGACTTATTTTAACTAAACTTGTATAATATTCGAGAAGCTCTTTTCATACACTAGGAGGTGTTTGACGTGACCAACGTCAATCCCAAGGTGCTCGACCGACTGAGCACTGTCGCACGCAGGCGAATCCTCATCGAGGCTCGCCTGGACAAGCTCAAGGCACGGAACAAGGAGCGTCGCGATGCCATCAAGACGGTCTACGACCGCATGGTGGGTCGCGTGGAGGTGTAGATCGCCAAGGCAGACGACATGCTGTGGCGCGCCATCGACAAGCACCGTGACGAGCTGACGCCTGGCGACGAACGATCGTTCGCGACACGCTGGGTCAAGTTCCAGTTCAAGAACGTCCCGGCCTCTACCAAGGTGAAGGACACCTCTGGCATCGTGTTGGTGGCGCGCAAGCGGGGTGCACTCAAGCAGGTCGCTCACCCCACCTGGGTGGTCGATGACAAGCGACTGCTCGAGTACCTCAAGGACAACCCTGGCGAACGTGAGTACTACCAGGAGTTCCTCGAAGAGGTGCCGGAGCACGACACGCTCAGCATCAAGCTGAACGAGGGTCACGACGTGACGTTCGACAACAAGAAGCTCACGCCGAAGGCCGTCTCGGTCAAGCGCAACAACAAGAGCTAGCACGCCCTGTGTCCGCTCGAGGTAAGGCCTCGCGGATGCGGGGCTTTACTTTTTCTCTTCGCGTTCTACCACGATCGTGCACTCTGTCACGAGGGCGGCGATGGCACCGACAGCGGCAAGTAGTGGTGCGAGCGCAGCGCCGACTACACCGATAGTCAGCGGTAGCTCGACGATAGTTTTGCCTTCTTTATTCTTTACGGTAATCTTGCGGGCGTTACCTTCAGCGATGATCTCTTTCACTTTTTTCAATAGGTCTTCGCCGTTTACTTTGAATTCTTCAGTGCGTTTTGTCATACTACTATTGTACATGCAAATCCTTCTTCATTCATCTAAGACCATGCGTATTCCCGAGCAGCGGCGAGAGCCCCTTGGTACACCGCAGTTGATTTCACGGGCGAGTATCCTTGCCGATATCTGGAAACACGCATTGCCAAAAGAAATAGAGTCTCTCATGAAAATCTCGGCCAAAAAAGCCGCCGAAGTAAGCGAAGTTTACCAGAAATGGTTGGCCGACCCAGGGCTGCAGGTCCCTGCTATCGACGTGTTTGTCGGAGATATCTACAGCGGCCTCCAGGTGCAAACATGGTCCGATGAGGATCGTCAGTATGCTCACAAGCACCTGCTCATCTTGTCCGGCCTCTACGGTGCCCTACGCGCCTGTGACGGTGCGCTGCCCTATCGCCTCGAGATGGCATACAAGCTGCCGTACGGGCAAAATCTCTACAAATTCTGGGATGACGCGATTGCCTCGCTGCTCCCAGCAGATACTGAATACATCATGAATCTCTCAGCGGTGGAGTACACCAAAGCCGTCCTTCCCTACACCGACCTGCCAGTGATCACACCAAAATTTCTCACTATCAGTCCAAAGACCAGCGAACCGACCTTCGTCACCGTCCATGCCAAAATCGCCCGCGGCGCTTTCGCTCGCTGGCTTATTCGCTCGCGAATCCATAGTCCAGCTGAGATTTCAGCATTTAGTGACTTGGGTTATCGCTACTATGAGCCGCTAAGCACCCCTGTGGAGCCAGTATTTGTATGTAAAGATTTCGGTGGAATAGGGCTTAGCGTCCGATTGACCAAGTAGTCTGGAATATTATTAGAACATTTCCTCTTCGTCTTTTTTGTGCTTTCGTTTCCACCCAACTAGGAATACAATTCCACTGCCGATCACGGCAGCGACACACAAGACAGCCGCAATGAGGTAGCTATCGCTCGCGTCATCGTTATTGGATTTATCTCTACTATTTTGAGTGTTGTTGTCTGGGTTATCCGTGCCGTCTCCGTCCGCTAAACTAGAGTCTTTGTCGTTGTTTTGAGATGATTTTTCGCTGTTTTTTGAGGTATTTGTGGAGTCGTCTGTACCGCCCTTCTCTATTGGTTGGATAGGTGTAGGGTCTATTGATTCTCCTCCATCTGTATCGCCCCCGTCTGGTGGTTGAGGATTGCTTGAATCATCATTGCTACGTACTGTAATGGCGCGACGCACTGTTTCCATCGCTTCTTTATCGTTCCGTTGCATGTAAAGAGTAGCAATGTAGGTGCCAGCGTCCAGCGCCGGGCTGATAGTCCCCTTCTCTATCACCCATCGATTATTACTTTGGACCACAGCGTTGTATAGCTTACCTTCCAGCGCTACTTGCACCTGTGTATCAGACGTATCAACAGTGCCTGATATGCGTGGTGATGAGTCATCGGTGACGATCCTGGTAAATGTTCCGCGCGGAGCTGCTGTATCGATTGTTAGCTCATCAGTGGTGGAATCTGAGCCCTCCAGGCTACCATCAACTAGGGTGAGCTGTACATCGTATACCCCATCTGTTAATGGTTCTATAGTATCGGCCGGTAAGGTCCATGTACCATCTCTGTTGTTGGTTGCTCGGTAGACATCATCGACTATCTTTACATCAACGGTGGCATCCTGACGACTCACCGTGCCGTTAAGTTCTGGTCTAGTGTTGGCAGTAATTTTTGCGTCGACTGTTGCTGATATTTGTCCTGGACTATTGATCTTTAGTTCTTCGTTAGTGGTGTCACTGGCGCTGTTACCTGCAGCGTCAGTGGAGACTGCGCGCACATCGTATGTTCCATATTCGAGCCGGAGACTTGTCTTTGTAAGATCTAGTTCCCAGCTACTACCAGCCAGTACCAGTGGAGTACCAACGATGTTTGATTGATACGTGTGTGAGCCGACAGTAACACGTAGCATATTGGTGTCATCCTCGTCGAATGTCCCGGTGAGCGTCGGCTGCCTGTTAGTTACTGTTTGACTATCGACTGTTGGACGCGCGGGGGCTGTCGTGTCAAATGTTCGCTCAAATACATTAGAGGCTGTATTGAGGTTACCGGCATCATCGGCTACGCGGTTTGCAAGCACCTGCACACTGACGGTGCCGTCAGAGGTTGGCTGTATAGTTATGGCGTATTGCTCGTCAGAACGCTTTTGTATATCGGTGATTGTCCCACGTGTGACGGATATATCGCTTGTAGCGAGAGTTTCAATTTTTTCGGTACTATCCGCGATTACATCAAAACTATTCTTTGTCGGTGTTGTCACGCCACTCAAAGTAATTTGTGGTCGTGTCGCATCGTAGATGGATTCGGCAATATTGCTATCTGGGTTTTCATTTCCAGCATCGTC
>DASWXM010000038.1:0-17284 GCA_036405515.1 Saccharimonadales bacterium (SeqCode)
AGACACTGATTAATAATATTGCCGACGCCGTTCTCTCGACGGACGAACAAGGTACGATTCGCCTCTATAATGCCGCGACAATCGGACTTCTAGATACCAATACTGATCTTGTAGGTAAAGCAATCGACAAAGTGCTACAGCTACGAAACGATGAAGACAAGCCTATTTTGATGAAGAGTCTTCTTAAAGGTGCGCACGGCGTCACAATTGACGACACACTCCGTACAACCATCAGTGATGAGGAGATACGTATAGAGGCAACATACTCACCAATTCGTGGCGCATATTCCAGAGAAGGTGGTACCGCTTCTGACAATGGGTATATTATTATCTTACGCGATATCACTAAAACAAAGAGTCTAGAAGAAGAACGTGATGAATTCATTAGTGTTGTTAGTCACGAACTCCGCACACCAATTACTATCGCCGAGGGAGCAATTGATAATGCGAGAGTTGTATTCAAGAAAGACACCAGCCAAATCGAACTCGTCGATAAGAGCATGAGTATGGCACATGACCAGGTCATCTTTTTATCGAAGATGGTGAACGATCTTAGTACGTTATCCCGAGCTGAACGGGGCGTTGCCGACAAACCTGAAGAGATCGACGTCCGTGAGTTGGTCCACTCACTTTACGACGACTACGTATCGCAGGCAAAGGCGAAGAATCTTCAGTTTAATCTTTCTGCGCATGGGGAGCTCGGAAGTGTAAATACGAGCCGTCTCTACCTCCATGAGTTACTGCAAAATTTCATCACCAATGCTATCAAATACACTAAAGAGGGAAGCATCACTCTTACTGTTGATCGAGCAGAAGATACTGTCCATTTTGCCGTAAGCGACACTGGTATAGGTATAAGTAAGGCAGATCAGGCAAAAGTATTCCAGAAGTTCTATCGCTCAGAAGATTATCGTACACGCGAGACAGGCGGAACAGGCCTTGGTCTTTATGTTGCTGAGAAGCTTGCGCGCAAAATGGCAACAAGCATTACCCTCAAGAGTCGGCTCAACCATGGCTCAACCTTCAGCTTTACACTCCCTGTAGCCACTCGAAAAAAGTAGCACTCTTGACGAAGCCTTTATCTTTGTCATATACTAATGCTTGACAGTCTGCCTCGAAGCAGACTTTTAAATTGGGAGAAATCTGGTGGCAAAGAATGCAAAAGACGATGCAAATGTGACTCGCATTAGTGCGAGTGACTCCAAGAGCTCAAAACGTAGCAGCACTGCAAAAGCTACTGCGAAGGCTAAAGCAAGCAAAACCAAGAAGATAACAAACGAAAGCCAAAGTAAAAAGTCACGCAACCCATTCCGTCCATTTTTCGGTTATTTCGTTGGTGCATGGAAAGAGCTTCGCCAAGTACACTGGCCAACACGTCGTGCAACATGGAGCCTCACTGGGGCCGTATTAGCATTTGCCGCTTTCTTTGTCGTATTTATCTTGTTACTTGATGCCTTGTTTAAATTTATATTCGAACTATTACTAAAGTAGAAAGTGAGTTAAAGAGTGAGTAAAAATCGTTACGATTCATCCAGGCAGTGGTATGCCATCCACACCTATTCAGGCTACGAAGAAAAGGTAGCCGACAGCATCCGCCAGCGCATCAACGCCGTCGATATGGCCGACAAAATCTTTGATGTCATGGTACCAAAGGAAAAGCAGATTCAGATCAAGAATGGCAAACGTAAGGTCGTGGAAGCAAAAATCTTCCAAGGCTACTGCCTTGTTGAAATGAAGCTTACTGAAGAAACATGGTTTATCGTACGCAATACTCCTGGTGTTACCGGGTTTGTTGGTGCCGACAGTACGCCAACACCAGTAAGCGATAAAGAAATTGCCAAAATCAAAAAGCGTATGGGCGTTGAAGATCCAAAGCATCAAATCGACTTCTCTGAAGGCGAAGTTGTCTCTATCGTTGATGGTCCGTTTAAAGGCTTTGACGGCGCAATTGCTGAGATCGATGCAGCCAAAGGTAAACTTAAGGTCATGGTTTCAATGTTCGGCCGAGACACACCAGTTGAGCTTGACGCCCTGCAGGTAAAGAAAGTCTAGGTCATGCAAGAGCTTCCTCCGTTACTACAGAGAGTTGCCGAAATTAAGCAGCAGCGCGCGCACCCTGATAATGGAGAAGTATTAGTCAGTCCTGAAACCAATGAGGAAATTGTCGAAAAGTTGCGACGTCTTGCAATCTACTCTGCAATGGAAAGCGCCTCATGAGCCACGAATCCAACGAAGGTACCCCCCAGGAAAGTAGTGAGGAAACTCTCTTTGACCTTTTTGATCGACCAAGCTACGAGACTCCTGACTTACTCGCTAATAGGCTCGGGGAGCAAGGTATTCATGACGCCCTTTCTGCCAATGTACGCAAGCAGGAAGAGACTAGAAATAACATAGACAGACTTAAGAGAGAGCAAGAGTCATTACGAGCAGATCAGACAGCGCTCACTCAAGCTCTTATACTCGCAAGAGACAAAGGGTTGGAATAACCAATCTAACCTGTTATAATAACCACGTTACGCACTGCAAAATAGCTTCAACCATTTAGCAGTAATCTAAAAAGGAATTAATCATATGGCAAAGAAGGTTATCGGTAACCTAAAATTACGTATCCCTGCAGGTCGTGCGACAGCTGGTCCTCCAGTTGGATCAACACTCGGTCAGTGGGGCCTCAACATGATGGATTTCATTAATCCATTCAATGATGCAACCAAAGGCGACATGGGCAAGGACGTTATTGTTCATATCCAAGTATTCGAAGATCGTACATTCACATGGAAGTCACTCGGTCAGCCAGTTGACGACGCAATCCGTGAAAAGATCGGCATTAAAAAGGGAAGCGGCAAGCCACACTCTGAAAAGGTCGGCAAAATTACTCGCAAGCAACTTGAAGAAATTGCTGAAGCTAAGATGGAAATGCTGAACGCAATCGATCTTGACGGTGCAGTAAAGACTATCGCCGGAACCGCACGCTCAATGGGTGTTGAAGTTACCGAGTAGTCTAAGTCTTTTATTTAAAAATACTGCACAAATGGTGCAGTATTTTATTTTTTGAACAACTTCTTCATGAAGCGCTTTGTACGCGATGGAAGGCGGCCTTTGATCTCTCCAATGAGCAAGTTTGATCCAGGAACCATGTCATCAAGCAGAGCCAAGGTAGCCGCTACGTCTTCTACTTGATATCGTGCTCTCGTCTCTCCACCGCCGATCTTTACCGTGACTGCTTGCTCATCATCGAGTACTGCGAACATATCTTCGTCCGTATAGTCATCCCCGGCACAAAATACAAAGTCTGCAGGATAGCGACGCATAAGTTCTCTTACGGCTGCACCCTTGTTTACCATCTTAGGCTTCACCTCGATAATATTATGTCCTTCGTCAACTGAGATATCATCATCACCGAACTTAGTTTTAAGTTCTCGGCTCAGTTCTCGCGCTCTTTTATAGGCCAAGTCAGGCTCGACGTTGATATAATGCCAGACAAATGCGTAATCTTTCTCCTCAATAAGAGAGCCTTCAGTACGCTCCGTGTACTCCTCCATGACTTCACGAATTGCTTTTTTACTTGATGAGAAGTTACTATCAATCGCCCGCCACTTCTTATCATAGCGAGTCCAGGCACCATGCTCAGCCACCAACTTGAGCTTCATACCTGAGAACCAGCTCGTCAATGCTCTCTTTGGCCTGCCACTCACTATCGCGACAACATTGTTTGGATCTTCTGAGAGTGCGCGCAAAATACGACGCGCCTTTAGAGATGGTGCACCGGCCACCACATGTGGTACACGCACAAATCCTTTGAGTGTCCCATCGTAATCAAGAATAATCAGACGCTTACGAGCCGACTGGTAGCGATTCACGATGCGTCGGTATTCTGCAGGAAGAAGAAGCTTTTTGAAGTGTGCATCTTGGTTATCTGCGGCATGGTCAAGCTCATGCATGAATTCTTTGCCCCAGTTTTGTACAGTCGCCACCTTTATACGCCGCTGCATCGCTTCCGATCGCGAAGCTTGTTCTTTCTTAGACATTCCAAGCGCCATAACAATTGCATCTTTGATAGACCGCCAATCATTTGGATTGATCGTGAGCGCCTCAGGCAACTCATCAATAGCACCCGCCATTTCACTCAAAATGAGCACGCCACCTGGCTTTCTCTGTGATGCAACATATTCCTTTGCAACCAAGTTCATACCGTCACGAATCGGTGTAACGAGTGCTATATCAGCTCGCTCATAGAGTGCAACAATTTCTGGAAAAGGTCGATTTTGGAACCGGTAAGAGATCGGCGCCCACTCTACTGTGCCGTATGTGCCATTAATACGGCTGACCGTTTTTTCAATCTCATCACGAAGCTGCTTATATGCATCCACTTCCGTACGCGACGGCACTGCTATCATGAGGAGTTTTATCTTACCGTGATATTCAGGATGTTCCTTCAGCAGCAAGCGGAATGCCTCCAGACGGTCCATAATGCCTTTAGAGTAGTCGAGTCGGTCCACAGAGAGAATAAGCTTTTGACCAGCGTATGATTTATCAAGCTGTTTTTTCGCAGTCTTTGTCTCTTTCGTATCTAGCTGATGCCTAAATTTTTCGTAATCTATACCTATCGGAAATGCTCCCACTTTGACGACGCGACCATTCTGCTGGATCATGTCGTTCATTACCGAAGCACCCAGGAGGCGCTTGCAGCTACTTATGAAATGACGACCATAATCATAGATATGAAATCCAATCACATCGGCGCCAAGCAAACCGCGGAGGATTTCTTTGCGCTGCGGGAGAAGACGGAAGATCTCGAAAGACGGAAAGGGTATATGCAGGAAAAAGCCTATAGAACTCGCAGACAAACGCTCGCGAATCAATTGCGGCAACAGCATGAAATGATAATCTTGAATCCAAATTTTAGCTTCCGGTGTCGACACCTCTACCACCGCCTCAGCAAAAAGATGATTAACCTCTTGGTATGAGTCCCAGTATTTTTCGTCGTATCGAGCCAGTGATTGAAAGTAGTGGAATAAAGGCCAGATCGTATCATTGGCATAGCCTTCATAGTAAAGGCTCGTTTGCTTCTTGGTTAAGAAGACAGGATAGCAACCACGGCTTTTGAGTTCAGTTGTTATTTCTTCACGTTCTGTATCCGTAAGGCTATCACTATCAATCCCAGGCCAGCCAACCCAAATCTTATTGTCCGCCTCAAGTGATGCCATTGCCGTCGCGAGGCCGCCACTACTTGCTTCATAAACTAGTACTCCATCCACGCGCTTGACGCTAACCGGTAATCGATTTGATACGACGACTGTCGTGAATGTACCCATGTCTATCTACTATACCCTCTATACACGAGGAGTGCAATTTGCTATAATATAATCCAGAAGTAAATCAATGCTGGGAGGCTATAAAAAGCCGCTTGC
Source organism: Saccharimonadales bacterium (SeqCode) (assembly GCA_036405515.1). Classification (GTDB taxonomy): domain Bacteria; phylum Patescibacteriota; class Saccharimonadia; order Saccharimonadales; family Saccharimonadaceae; genus JASLCR01. The sequence goes on from DASWXM010000038.1 coordinate 5,409, forward strand.
ACCACAGAAAGGATTAGTCACTATGGCTAAAAAAGCAGAATTGCTTGAAAAAGCAGCAGAACTGAAGCTTGAGGTTTCAGAAAAGAATACAATTGCCGAGATCGAAGCAGCGATCGCCGGCGCTGAAAAGCACGAAGTTAAGGAAGCTGCTCCAGCAAAAGCTGGTAAGCGTAGCGAGAAAGCCCTCAAAGAGGCTGAGGAAAAAGCAGAGAAGGAAGCCCGCAAAGAAGCAGGCGACACATCTGCGCAAAACGATGAAGAAGCGCACGTGAAGAAAGGTCCAAAGCCAGTTACACGTCCGCTCATCGACCGTCGTGGTAAGAAGTACCAGGAAGCCGCAAAGAAGCTCGAGAAAGACACTGTTTACTCACTCACCGATGCAGTAAAGCTTGCTACTGAAACTTCAACAACAAAGTTTGATGCATCTGTCGAAATTCATGTACGTCTTGGTGTTGACCCACGCCAGGCTGATCAAAACATTCGCGCGACTGTTAGCCTACCAAACGGTACCGGTAAGACAGTCCGCGTAGCTGTATTCGCTCCAGAAGATCAGCATGCTGCTGCCAAGAAAGCTGGCGCTGATGTTGTAGGTGACGAAGAGTTTACAAAGCAGCTCGACAAAGAAGAGCTTAACTTTGACGTACTCATCGCTACCCCTCAGTACATGCCAAAGCTTGGTAAGTACGCTCGCCTGCTTGGCCCACGTGGTCTCATGCCAAATCCAAAGAGTGGCACCGTTGCCGCTGACACTGCAAAGGCTGTTACGGAAGCCAAGGCGGGTAAGGTTGAGTACCGAGTCGACAAGCAAGCGATTGTACATCTCGCTATCGGCAAGGTAAGTTTTGGTGCTGCGAAGCTTGAAGAGAACGCGAAAGCTTTCTTCGACAGTCTCCAGAGCCAAAAGCCAAACTCGCTCAAGGGAAGCTATGTTAAGACAACTAGCCTCTCAACAACTATGGGCCCAGGCATCAAGGTTGAAAACGTCGTTAGCTAATAGCTAGTTTTTTCTAAAAATACTCTTTCATTGTGAGAGAGTATTTTTATTTTTCATAAAATATGACATACTAAAATTTAATGAAGAATCATGAAGAACTCAGGGGTGGGTTCCGGACACATGAGAACGAGATAGAATCAGCGACTACTGTGCCTTCCAGCGAAGAGCTCGTGCAAGCATGGCAAAAATATCATGATAAAGATACTGTATTTGAGTTGAGCAATGGTATGTTTGGTGTCTATGAGCTGCCAGATAAGCAGCCATCGGCGATTATTTCACTTGACCTCTGTGAAGTTCTGCGCGAGACCGGACCTTCTTTGACACGCATGTACGGACACTCAGACACAGATTTTCTTCATCATTACGGAGAATATTATGGAGATGCAGTACTAGGCGAAGATGCCCAAGTAAAGCGCAGCTATCTATTGCCGCTACTGATGCAATACGACCATGTGCAGCCGGTACCATTCTCAGATAGTATTGCGGCTTTCATGCGTCGCTGGCGCGCGAATGGTGTATATATTATTGCCAACACCTCAACACTTCCTGGCTGTGAAATTGATACTGTACGCTTTCTTTCTAAGCATTACTCACAAACGATGCAGGGCATTTTGTTGCCTCGTAATCATGACGGCAACGGCACAACTACAAAAGCCGGTATCCTACAATATACAGCTGAGCAGATCAGTGCCCGGACAAATTATGATATGCAGAATATTCCCGCAGTCGCCATCGAAGATGCGCACCACCATGCTATCGGTTATGTTGAATCTCCAGCAGATGTACAAGTGATCATGCCAGCTTATTCATGGAACGAACCTCTTGAGGGTATAGAAGATATCACGCGAGTTGAGCAGCAGCTTGGCACACTCGATAGCTTCATTGCGGCCGACAATTACCTGGTCGAACGTGGTATACTGTAAGTAAAGAGAAACGGGGGTAGAAATGCGACAATATCTTGATCTCCTGCAAGATATCTTAGACAACGGTACAGATAAAAGCGACCGCACCGGTACGGGTACACGAAGCGTGTTCGGGCGGCAAGTGCGCTACGATCTCTCTGAAGGCTTTCCGGCTGTTACGACAAAAAAGCTTTATTTCAGCTCGGTCGTGCACGAGCTGCTTTGGTTCCTCAAGGGAACTGGCAATATCGAATACTTAGCGCAAAACAATGTTCATATCTGGGACGAATGGCCATTCAAAGCATATTTAGAAAAGAATAATCTTCCTATTCCCGATGTCAATTCCGATGAGTGGAAAGCTCAGATGAAAGAATTCATCCAAAAAGTTGCGACCGACCATGATTTTGCCATGAAGTGGGGCGATCTTGGCCCGGTATATGGCGTACAGTGGCGCAAATGGCCAGATGGCAAGGGCGGAGAGATTGACCAAATCGCCAATGTAATTGATATGATCAAAAATTCACCAGACTCTCGTCGTATGATTGTCACTGCCTGGAATCCAGGGGAAATTGATGAAATCGTAGAGATCGGCGGCTTGCCACCATGCCACAGCCTGTTTCAGTTCTACGTGGCGAATGGCAAGCTAAGCCTGCATCTCTACCAGCGTAGTGCCGATACGTTCCTCGGCGTCCCGTTCAACATCGCCAGCTACTCGCTCCTCCTCGCCATGATCGCGCAAGTCACGGGCCTCAACCAGGGCGAATTCGTTCACACCCTCGCCGATACACACATCTACAGCAACCACTTTAAGCAAGTCAAAGAACAGCTCTCACGCACACCGAAAGAACTTCCGACACTCTGGCTTAACCCAGATGTCAAAAATATCGATGATTTTACGTTCGACGACATCAAGCTTGAAAACTACGACCCAGATCCACCGATTAAGGCACCGATTGCAGTATAGGGAAGGTGATGCACGTAAGCACGACCAACCGCTAAATCCAGATCACGGACGAACAAGGAGATCGCTTGCATTTCTCTCTTTAAAGATGACGAGAGAAATGCCTGGTAGGACAAAACGCAAGCTAACTTCAAGTGAAAGGCGAATGCAAAGGTTATATGAAGAAAAATACGGCAAAAAAGTTGAGATACTTGCCGTAGAGCACCCTAAAGATAAACCTTAATCTGTCTTCTTGTATTCTACGAAATCAAACGCATATTTATTGCGCTTATCAGCCTCATGACGCTCGCGTGAGACTTCTTGCCATTTCGATTTATCGATTTCCGGGAAGAATACCGTCGCTTCAGGAAATTCCGCTTCAATTTCTGTAACGTATAACACATCCATATCATCGATAGCTTGCGCATAAATTTGGCCGCCGCCCATGACAATAATGTCATACTGTGCCAGTGCATAGGCCGCTCCGAGCGAGAAGGCTGTCAAGACGCCTTCGACACCTGTCGGCTCGCGGCTGATGACGATATTTTGTCGATTTGGCAATGGTCGCTTACCGATACTCTCAAAAGTACGGTAGCCCATGATCACCGTTTTGCCAGTCGATAATTTTTTAAAATGCGCTAAATCATCCGGGAGGGAATTGTGCCACGGCATATCCTGATTCGCTCCTATTTCGCGATTTTTACCCATTCCGACGACGATTGCTTTCATGATGCTATTTTAACATGTTACAATAACCATAAGTTATGGGAGTATACAGCAATACCGAAATCCGGACGGCCATTAATGATGGCACGATCGTTTGCGTGCCGTTCAATGACAAGCATGTTTCCGAAGCAAGCCTAGACTTCACGTTAGGCCACTTTTTTTACAAACAGGAATATCAGCCGGAAGCAACCGGAGTATATAATCCATTTGATGAGACAGACGTAGCTCGTTACTTTAAGGGTCCTCTTGAGGCAATGCCGCACAAAGAATGGTGTGAAAAATATAACAAGCCGCTGTTTGCCAATATTCCCGAGGATCATCCAATCATTGTCTTACAACCAGGCGAGCGAATCCTCGCACATACTCACGAATTTGTCGGCATTCGTGCCCATGGCGGTGCCTGTGAAGTAAAGAGCCGCTCCAGTTGGGGACGAAATGGCGTTGCTGTCTGTTTTGATGCTGGCTGGGTAGATCCTGGCTACATTAACCGTATTACGCTCGAGATATACAATCTTAATATGCACGAAAGCGTCGTGCTGCCAGTCGGCGAGCGGGTAGGACAGCTGATTTTCCATCATACCGGTCCTGTCGAAGGTGGCTACGCCGAAGGCCGTGACGGCATGAGTGGCAAATACCAGCACACCGATAACCTTGAAGAACTTATCGCCACCTGGAAGCCACAAGATATGCTTCCTCGTGCATTTAAAGATAGTCGTATTCCGGCCCCAAAAATCGACGGCCTCGCGCCAGGAATGAAATAATGCCACGTGGAAAGTATGTTGTCATCGAGGGTAACGATGGCACAGGCAAGTCAACACAAGTTGAGTTACTAGCCGCACACCTGAATGAACAGGGTATCGCAACGTTTGTCATGCACGAGCCTGCCGGCACTCCGATAAGCGACGCCATTCGCGAAGTCATACTAAACGGCGACTTAGAGCGAGGCGCAGCTACAAATGTGCTCCTTTTTACCGCCTGCCGGCACGAAAATTGGAATCAAGCCAGAACGCAACTTGAAGCAGGCAAATGGGTCATCAGCGCACGAAATTATATCTCCACTGAGGTATATCAAGGTGTTGGCGAGGGGTTCAATATCGACACTATCCATTCACTCACTCGCCAATTTACCGATGATTTATACATGCAGCCAGACTACACGTTCGTGCTGCATCTTACAGAAGAGGAGCGTGAAAAACGTATAGCTGCAAGAGGTGAGCTCAAGAATAAAGACACTTTTGAATCAAGAGGGCGAGAATTTCAATCTATCCTCGATAATGGCTATATTGCTATAGCAGAAAAGTATGGCTTCCAGCCCATAGATGCTGCTCGTTCAATTGATGATATTCAAGCCGAAATTCGTCAGCTAGTTAATCTTTAAACGCATAATGCGTAATTGATGTAGGGGCCAATAATGTCACCCTTTGGTCTTTTTCGTGGCGCGTTGCAACGCCAAGCGCAACTCGTACATCGACTGGCCGTACATTTTCTTCTGGATTAATAGCTATACCTGCATACGTCCGACGCTCAATGATTTTAGCAGTTGTATCATCGCCGAGATGAACGTTGCCAAGCGAAGTCTTCGCTACAAAGAATCGAATACGGTCTGAGACCATGTGCATTTTTGGTCCTTTGACATCCCATGCTAGATCATCCCGATCTGCACGAAGCGACGATATATCCTCATCGAACAATTCAAAGCTCATCGTGGCCGACCGAACAGCATGGTCGCCAAGTGCTGCAATAAAATGAGGGAACTCTTTTTGGCTAAGTCGCAGTGCATCTAAACCAGCGTTCTCATTATCATCCCTACTATAAAGCCGTATAGGGGCATTCTCAATACTGCTCTGTACGCTATGCTTATGCATATCAAAAGCGTACCGCTCTGGATCTTCGAGCAGGCCGCGTAAATCAGCTGGAGCAAGAACAGTCACTTCACCCCGATCAAGTATATTAATACTCACGAAAATACAGTATATCACAAAACTCATGCTTTTGCAATATTACTCCACTTGCATAACTCCCTTAAACTTGCTATAATCACTCCAGACATTACCCAAAGACAGTAGCCGTGGTAAAACACTTAATCAGCTACCGAGGATAATATTCTTGTCACATGGTGGTATGTCTAGAGTGAACCCGGCACGGGTCCGCACGTTAACAATATGGTCTAGACAACACTAAAGTAAGGAGATTTATCGATGGCAATTACCAAAGATAAAAAACAAGCTTTGGTCGCAAAGATGAAAGACGCATTCGCCGGGGCGAAAGCAGTTGCATTCGCACGTTACGCCGGTCTTACCGTTGCTGATCTTCAGGAGCTTCGAAAAGCAGCCCGTGAATCAAATGTTCAGCTAATCGTGATCAAGAACCGCCTCGTACGTGTCGCAATGAGCGAGAACAAGACTTTCAAAGAGACAGATACCTCTGCGCTCGAGGGTCAATTGATCTACGCATTTTCTTCAGAAGATGAAGTCACTCCAAGCAAGGTACTCGATACGTTTGCAAAAACGCACGCCGCACTTGAGCTTGCTGGTGGTTTCTCAGCTGAGGGTGCAGCTCTTGCTGACGCCGAAGTTAAGGCTCTCGCGAGCCTTCCAGGCAAGGATCAACTTATCGCCGAAGTGGTGGCGCAATTGCTCTCACCAGTTCACGATACAACCAATGCGCTTTCAGGCAATCTTCACGCGCTGCTCGACGGCGTAGAAGCCAAAGCTACAAGTTAATTTTAGAAGATAAAGGAGTCATATCATGGCTGATGTTGCAAAACTTGCAAAAGAACTTACTTCGCTCACAGTACTCGAAGTAAACGAACTAAAGAATGTACTAAAAGATGAATACGGTATCGAACCAGCTGCCGCTGCTGTTGCAGTTGCTGGCCCAGCTGCCGGTCCTGCTGCAGCTGCAGAGGACGAAAAGTCTGAATTCACTGTTACCCTCAAGGACGCAGGTGCTCAGAAAGTTGCTGTAATCAAGGCTGTTAAAGAGATCACTGGTCTCGGTCTTGGTGAAGCAAAGGCTATCGTTGACGGTGCTCCAGCTCCTGTTAAGGAGAAAGTATCTAAGGACGACGCTGAAGCTGCTAAGAAAGCTCTCGAAGAAGCTGGCGCTACAGTCGAGCTCGTCTAATATCACGTCTAGATCATTTTGTAACACACGAAATACTGCTGCGAGGAATCGTAGCAGTATTTTATTTACAACATTTCGCATCGCACCTCTGGATTCTTTGTGGATAATTTTAGGCTTGACTATACGCACCTGAATTGATATATAATAGAGGTAATACCACTACTAAAACAGACAAAGGAAACTGCGAGAAATTATGTCTGAATTACCAGAGAAACAGGTAAAACGCCTGAAGAGCTTGATTCAAGATGCCGAGACGAATCTAGCAGCAGCAAAAGAACTCTTAATGAGCATCCTCGGTGATGATGGCCAGATCGTGACACCAACAAGTTCACGCGAAGAAGTCAGCGGCAAAGTCGTCGAAGGTGTCTTTGATGGTCAAAAAATGGCTGGCCCTGATGGCAAAGAATACCCAGTACCAGCAAACTATGCCTCTAAATCAAAGCTCGTCGAAGGAGATATCCTAAAGCTGACGATTGCCGACGACGGGAGCTTTATCTATAAGCAAATTGGCCCCGTCGACCGTACCCAAATCATCGGTACGCTCGTACAGCACGACGGCGCTTACTATGTAGAAGCAAACGGACGCGAATATCGTATCTTACTCGCCAGCGTAACGTACTTCCGTATCAATGTCGGCGATCAAGTGACAATCATCGTTCCGACCGACAACCAAGATGCGACTTGGGCAGCTGTAGAAGCAGCGCTCTAGGGATATTTATGAGTGTTCACCCAATATCGCATAGTGCATATCGGGGAAACGAAGCAACTCGGGAGGCCTACAAGCCTAACGCAAACTCATTTCTTGTACAGGATTACGGTACAGCGAGTCCCGAATACTTAAAGATCGCCCCATACCCAAAGGGAGACCGCGAAGGCCCAAACAGCCGCTCGCTATCGATTATTAGCGATACTTTTATTGAGCTCGACCACTCCCAAGCAGAACTGGTTGGTGATAGTAGATTTATCTTTAATGCGCTCATCGCGGCACGCTACACCAGACAAACAGCTCGTGATATCCATAATTTTGGCAATGGATTTAGAGGCAATAAAGAGATAGGTCAGTCATCAAGAGTGGCATTCAACCGTGCTATTCAGGCTCTTGACGCATGGGCGCTTGAGGTGAGCGAAGATATACTGGTTGATAGAAGTGGCTGGGGTACCGGTTCGCATCCAAGCTTTATGATTGCCAGAGATATCGCCATTCACGATATGAGATCATCTCGCTAGTAGCTCGTGCATGCCATACCTTTTCTTTGATATACTTATAGTCTAATGGCGAAGATTCACTTTAAATACGGAGCAATGAATAGCGGTAAGAGCGATACGCTCATTAAAACCGCCTACAACTACGAAGAGCGGGGACTTAAAGTGCTCGTCGTAAAGCCACGAGTTGATACAAAAGGCGACGACCATGTGACAGCCCGCGGCGGCCACAGCCGCATAGTTGATATCCTTGCTGATAATACGCTAGATCTAGCGTCTGAAGTCTTGAAGACATCAAATGTTGCGTGCGTACTTGTCGATGAATCTCAGTTTCTGACTGAAAAACAAATCAGTCAGTTATTTATCCTTGCGAAAGAACATGATATCTCAGTGATTTGCTATGGCCTACGTGCAGATTTTCGCACTCAGGTATTTCCTGGCAGCAAGCGTCTGCTGGAAGTGGCTGATAATATTGAGAAGCTCCCAACTATGTGTTTCTGCGGTTCACAAGCAGAGTTCAACACTCGTAAAGTAAACGGCAAATACGTATTTGAGGGAGATCAAGTAGCGATAGATGGCGAGGACAAGGTAGAATACGATTCGCTTTGCGGACGATGCTATATGCGTGAAGGTGGACAAATATAGTAAACTCGCGTTTAATAACGCTATGAGCAAAACCCCAACAACTCGCCAACAATCCACCAACCCAGATCCAAATATGGCTGAACTTCTACGCACAGCCACCTACTTTAGCTTATTTGTGATGATTATTCTCATGCCACTCTGGTTCGCCTTCGGCAGGGCGCTCTTTGAGGTAGGGGGTTGGGGTATATTCATGACCTTGCCTTTAGCCGTGATACTTGTATTTCCGTATCATATACTCATTGCGATTCTTGCGTTCTTGGGCAAGAAGAGAAATCTATCAGGGCGCTCGCTTACATTAATTTTAAGCTATTATCTCTTTGCCGCGATGGCGCAGCTTTCATTTGTTGACGGGGGTGATACTACTGAGAGCGTCGGGTCGGTATTCACTTTTAGTGGTATGCCTGAAGTGCTCAATACTTTTATTTTTATCGTCTCGCTCTTCGGTGGTATCGCTGCAATGATAGGCATCATAGTCTCTCTCAGTAAAGACATCGCTCGTCGTAAGCATAGATAACTTACTATTTACATTTTGACTTATCTGTGATATAATATACGCATTCCGTCCACCCTGAGAGGAACGCACATGATCATCCGCAACCGCAAGTCGCAGTACGAGCGCACGCTCGACTCCCTTTAGAGGCAGGCCGAGGACATCGCCGCTTCGTTCGGCTGGAACCCGCGCGCAAGCTGGGTCCAAGAGTTCAAGCGTCAGCTCCCCCTGATGCTCTCGTACTTTGAGAACTGGCCTGCATCACTCAATGCACCCCACCAGATGACCTACATGGTCTATCGGTGGCTCGATCCGGAAAGGTACATGACCAACCTCGAGACCCCGCTCATCACGGCCCGGTACAGCAATAGCACCGAGCCGAATCCGCTCGAGGTCTTCCACCGAGTCATGTTGTGTCGGCTCGATCAGCAGGACATCGTGCGCATCATCATCGGCAGCCACCAGGTGTCGGTCATCGGCAGTCATGACTCGACCATGGTCGAGTTCGACGGCTACGGACGCAAGATGCACCACAGCGACCCCTTCCGCGCCCGCAACGCACAACAGCTCGTCGAGGAGCTGCTCGGGGTGGAGCTGGAGGTCAGCGCAATCGCGCTGCCGGACATGCAGCACTGGTACCAAGAGCTCATTCTGGAGCGGGATGAGTGCGGCACATGGCAACAGAAGGAAGGCCAGACGGTCAGGGCGTAAGCACTGGCTAGCAAGTGCAGGACGGAATTCCCGGTCATCAGCAGATGGCCGGGTTTTCCATTCCAAGAGAGATATCGCGCGACTTATTATCAGTTTTGCCGTACAATAGAGGCAATGGGGAAGGCGTTATACCGCAAGTATCGATCGCGGAAATTATCTGAAATTGTCGGACAGGAGCATGTCACGACACTGCTCGAAAATGCTTTAAAATCCGGCCGTGTTGCACATGCGTATTTATTTACGGGACCGCGAGGTGTAGGCAAGACTTCTATCGCACGTATTCTTGCGCATGAAATCAACGAACTACCATACTCCGACGAATCAACTCATCTCGACATCATCGAGATCGATGCAGCCAGCAACAACGGTGTTGACGACATCCGCGACCTACGCGAGCGCGTTAATTTAGCGCCGACCAGTGCCAAGAAAAAAATATATATCATCGACGAGGTACACATGCTCTCAAAAGCTGCATTTAATGCACTTTTAAAGACGCTCGAGGAACCACCAGAGCATGTCGTCTTTATTCTCGCAACAACGGACTTAGACAAGTTACCCGAAACTATCGTTAGTCGCACACAGCGTCACACTTTTCGTCGGGCGACCAAAGAGCATATTGTTGAAAACCTTACGCGAATCGCAAAGCAAGAAAAAATTGCTATTGAGAAGGAAGCACTTGAACTCATCGCCGAGCATGCCGATGGCAGTTTCCGTGACAGCGTCAGCCTTTTTGACCAGCTAGCAAATGTCGCAAGCGGCGAGAAAATAACTGCTGATATGATCGAAAAAAGTCTTGGGCTTGCACCACGACAGGCAATCATACAGCTTGTAGATGCAACCACACACAAGAACTTCCCAGCGCTTCTCGAGCAACTTAAATCCCTAGAAGCGAACGGTGTCCAGGCGTCAATCATCGCCCGTCAGCTTATAGGTCATATTCTCGCTCATTCACACGAGACACCTCAGCTTTTGACATTGGTTGACCAACTACTTAACGTAGGACAGTCAAGCATGCCAAGTGCAGCGCTTCTGGCATGCCTGGGTGCCTATGCAGCGCCGAGCAAATCAGTACCAAGCATTGCCACACAGCCCGCGCCAACTGTCCTCAAAGAGCTTGAGATAAAAGCAACTGAGCTGCATCCAAAAGACGATATCATCACAAAGCAGTCCAGCTCAGCAACCACACCAACATCAAAACCTACAGCTCCAGCAAAAGCCAACAAGGAAGCGATACAAGCAGAGAAGCAGCCAGCAGCAACGCCAAAAGCACCGCCAGCTACCAGCGAATCGCTCGTCGATTGGCAACAACTTGTTGAATCTTCAAAACAGGCCAGTATCGGTCTTTCAAGCGTGCTAGCTAAGTGTGGCAGCACCTCGAGTGACGGTGTTATCACTATCTACACTCGCACTGAGTTCTTCAAGAAAAAGCTCATGGCATCAAGCTATCAGCAAATACTTCACACGCTCCTCACAGAGCAGTCAGGTTACGAGTGGGAAATCGAGTTTGTCCCAGGCATGCCACCATCGAGCAATAGCGAGATTTCTGCAGTAGCTGCTATTATGGGAGGTGGAGAAGAAGTGGAGTTAAGCGAGTAGCCTATGGCTGACAAGAATATACAGGCTGGAAAAGTCCCGCCGCAAAATATTGATGCTGAAAAAAGCCTGCTTGGGGCTGTATTGATTGACGACGAGGTACTTGCCGATATAACAGAGCACGTCAAATCGGCTGATTTCTATGATAAAACTCATGGCATCATCTACGGCGCAATGATGCGTCTTTACGAAAAACACCGACCCGTTGATTTATTGACACTTACCGACGAATTAAAGCGCAAAAAGGAGCTAGAGGTAATAGGTGGCTCTGCGTATCTTACAGAACTAACTACCTATGTACCCACCTCGGCACACGCAGAGAGCTACGCAGAAATTGTAGCGCAAAAAGCCGTGCGCCGTCGACTTATTAAAGCAAGCGGTGATATCTCTGAGCTTGGATTCGATGAAGATACAACCACCCAGGAATTGCTTGAAAAAGCCGAGGCAGAACTCTTTAGTGTGTCGGATCAGTCCCTCAAGCAAGATGTAGCCTCACTTGAGAGTATCCTGACCGAAAGTTTTGACCGGCTCGAAGAGCTCCACAAG
>DASWXM010000039.1:0-10857 GCA_036405515.1 Saccharimonadales bacterium (SeqCode)
ACCTCTACAAAGCAGGCTGGGCCAAATATATCATTTTCTCAGGAGCTGCATTTGACGAAGCGTCACCGAGTAATGCAGCGGTCATGAAGCAACAGGCTGTCGATGCCGGTGTGCCAGAGACAAGTATTATTACTGAGGATACTTCGCGCACTACTCATCAGAATGCGGAGCAAACAAGTAAGCTACTGAAAGAATATGGTATATCACGCCTTATCGTTGTTACGTCACCTTATCATCAGCGACGTGCCGGCTTGGAATTTAAGGCAATTGCAGGTAGCGAGGTGGCTGTCTTAAACCATCCAGCATGGGGTGATCCTGACTGGCAATGGTATTGGTGGGCAACACCGCGTGGTTGGTGGCTTGCCATTGGAGAGCTTGCCAAGGTGGGTGCTACGCACGCGGGAGAAAGTCAGTGACAAAAGTATTTGTCGGCATGAGCGGTGGTGTTGACTCTTCCCTGTCAGCTGCGCTTTTGAAGGAGCAGGGATATGATGTCACGGGTGTCTATATGAAAAACTGGACTCAGGATCTGCCCGGCATGAAATGCCCATGGGCGGATGATCTTGCAGATGCCAAGCGTGTTGCAGTACAGCTTAGTATTGATTTTAAAGTCTTTGATTTTGAAACTGAATATCGCGATAAAGTTGTCGGCTATATGATTGATGAATATAAGGCGGGTCGTACGCCAAATCCGGATATTATGTGCAACCAGGAAGTGAAGTTCAAACTCTTTCTTGAGACTTCGCTTGAGCAGGGTGCGGATATGATCGCGACAGGGCATTATGCACGTACGGAAAATGGCAAACTGCTTCAGGCTCGTGATGACAATAAAGATCAGACGTATTTCCTCTATCGGGTAACGAAAGAGGCGCTTTCTAAAAGCCTCTTCCCTCTTGGTAATTTTACTAAGCCAGAAGTGCGGCAGATGGCCGAAGAGCGAGGTCTGACAACTGCTGGTAAGAAAGAGAGTATGGGAATTTGCTTTGTAGGTCAGATTGGTATTCGTGAGTTCCTCTCGCAGTATGTCGAAACGGTACCGGGAGATATTGTCGATAAACAAGCGGGTAAAGTACTTGGTCGGCATGACGGAGCAATTTTCTATACACTTGGTCAACGTCACGGACTCGATCTGGGCGGAGGATTGCCATACTATGTGGTTGGAAAAGATATGTCGCAAAATGTTGTTTACGTGTCGCAAAATATCCAAGATGAAGATATTTGGCGACGCTTGATAACTGTATCAGATATTCACTGGATCGGTGAGCGGCTCGACAGCACTGCCGAGCTGCAAGTTCGTATCCGCCACCGTGCCCCACTCGTCAGCGCAAGACTACTCGGCGATACTCTTGAATTAAACGAGCCCCAGCGTGCAGTCACGCCAGGGCAGTCGGTGGTGCTATATCACGGCGACGAGTGTGTTGGTGGTGCTATCGTCGTCGCCGCGTAAGTCTTTGGGTTTTTATTGTTCGAATTTTCGTCGTGTAACGTAGAGGGCGCCGTAGGCAAGCGTTACGACCATTAGTGCAAAGATCGATGCTGCGCTGCCAGTGCTAGCCTGTGGTAGCTGGCTCACTACGCCGGTGTCTGGTGCTGAAGGTACTTCCGGTGCCTTTGGTGGGTTGTGGTTACCTTTACCAGGTGTTGGGCAAGTAAAGTTGTATTCTGCGCTAGCTGAGCCTGTTGCGAGTGGTGGATTAACAGCTACTGTGTCTTCAAGTAATGCGACAGATGGTACTTCTACCTCGGTATGTCGCCAAGCTGAGAGCGTTGCAGTGTTAGTTGCTTTGCAGGCACGCATATCATCGACTGATAGCGCAGTTGTTACGTCTTCTGAATGAGACTGACCAGCGGCAAGGCTATCAATTGTGATCGTGAGATCCAAGTCTTTGATTTCAACTTCAAAAGATTCATTAAGATCAACGTTGCCATTGTTTGTTACGGTGATGGTCCAGGTGATCCTATCACCTACAGTGACCACGCCATTTTTATCTGTGTCTTCGTATGACTTGAATTCTTTCTTGATTTCAAGACAACTTTCATTAGTAAAGTCGTTCTGGTCAAATGTCCATTCGGTAGCTGCGTCTTCATTGATTACGTAACCTACTTCTGCTTCGGCGGTTACGACAAGTTCTTCACCCGTAAATGGTACGAATCCTGCCTCGGTAGCTTCACCGTTAACCTTGTAGATTACTCCTGCAGTTTCTGGAATCTGTACACCATCCTGATCGTCATAGCAGAAATCAATTGCGGTTGGTTCGCCTGGTGTAACTACAGTTACATAGTTGCAATCATTCTCAAGCATTGCTTGGCCGATTGTAGTCCAGTTCTGTCCATTATGGTCACCGACTGGCGGGATGATGTCACCCCATTCGATGTGGTCATCTTTAAGACCTTGGGCAACTTCTTCACTTGAGGCGATTGGGCCTTGGTGTTCGCCATAGTGGTCGGCCTCATTGCCACTATTACCAGCGACGCCATCAACCGCTTCTTCACTCACTGTAATCTTTACGTATGGATTATTTACGGCGTCTGTACGGTGACAGATAGTCACTTTACATTCTTGGTCGGTGAGAGTTTTAGTCCATGTTGCAGTGCCGTCTTGGCTGAGAACATAGTCGGTACCGGTGATATCGAGGACGTAGTTGTCAGCCGCAGTTGCTGTTACTGCCCACGTTGTGCCTGTATGTGAAACACTGTAGCTAATACCTTCGCTATTTGCTGGGACGATAACATCATCGTTATCTGTGCCACAAAAGTCGGAAACTACTGGTGTCTGAGGTTGAACGGGTGTGTCTTCGACTGGACAAGCAACATTATTGTCTATCAAAATCCATGAAGATGTGCCAGTAAGTATGTATCCCGGGTTAGCTGTGGCGGTTACGGTGTTGCTGTTATTTACCCAGCCGCTTTGTGAATAAGTAACTCCTGTTGTTTCTGCGAGTGTAACTACATCATTGTTCGCACCGCATACTGGAGTGGTCGTTGGGGCCATTGCGGATACTGACCAATTTGTGTTTGGTGCTGGACAGTCTGTATCTCGGTCTGGGGCACTGGCACCGTCATCCCATGCAATAACCAAGGAACGGCCCTGAGCGTCAGTAAACTGGTCTCCAAGCTGGTAATTGCCTGCGTCAACGCTTATAGGGTTTTTACCACTCTTGAATTCTTCATCTACTCCTGGAGTGCCTTTGTATTTACACACCCACACCTTGTCAAAGCTTGCGCTTGGGTCGGTATTATACGCTGATGCAGCAGGGGCACTATAAAGCTGAACGAGCCCGCTAGAAAATACTGCTAGGAACAATGCCAAGCCGATTCTAAATGTCCTTGATAGTTTTGACATGAGTACATGCCTTTCTCCCACCACAGTTACGTTACTTTAACTGTTAAGTCTGTTTATTATGTATACGCCTATTTTACAGACTGTCAATAATATTTTATAAACATTAACACTTTGACCTCTGATATAAAATATGTAATTATATCTTTTTGCTAATGGTAAAAATAGCTGAAAAATAGCTGACAAAAGGATAATTTTATATTAGTTCGGTGCTAGAAAGGTCGTAAGAGTGCTATGGTTTTTCCTCTCTGTTATAATGGAGAGCAATGAATGCTCAAGAAATCCGCAACGCTTACATAAAATTTTTCGAAGATCGCAGCCACGTGACGATTAAGCGCGCCCCGCTTGTCTTAAAAGATGATCCGACGACACTCTTTACCGGCAGCGGCATGCAACCGATGATTCCGTACTTGCTTGGTGAACCTCACCCGCAGGGGCAGCGCATTGTTGATTCACAGGCTTGCCTGCGTGCACAAGATATCGAAGACGTGGGCGATAACCGCCATACGACCTTTTTTGAAATGCTGGGCAACTGGAGTATGGGCGATTACTTCAAGGATCAGCAGATTGAATGGATCGCAGAATTTTTGTTTGACGTTGTGGGTCTTGACGCGAGCAAGGTATATGTTTCATGTTATATCGGCAATGAGAAATACGGTATACCACGAGATGAAGAGGCGATTGCATTATGGACGAAGGTATTCACCGATCGGGGTATCGAGGCAAAAGTCGTTGAGGTCGGTTCAGCCGAAAATGGCGACAAGCATGGCATGCAAGGTGGACGGATCTTCCTTTATGATGGCAAAGAGAACTGGTGGAGCCGTAACGGCAATGAAGAGAATACGCCAATTGGCGACCCATGTGGCCCCGATAGTGAGATGTTTTATGATTTTGGTGAGGCTGCGCATGATCCGAGCTTTGGTGAACCGCACCCTGCAAGCGATTCTGGTCGGTTTATGGAAATTGGTAACAATGTATTTATGGCGTACAAGAAAGTTGCCGAGGGTGAATTCGAACTCCTTGATAAACCAAATATCGATCATGGGTCCGGGCTTGAGCGTATTGCGGCCGCCAAAATCGACAATCCTGATGTATTCCGCATTAGCTTGATGTGGCCGATTATCGAAAAGCTCGAGCAGCTGAGCGGTAAGAAATATGAAGCACATACCAACGCGATGCGCGTAATTGCTGATCATCTGCGCGCCGCGACGTTCTTGGCAGTTGATGGCTGCGCGCCAAGTAACAAGGAGCAAGGCTATGTGATGCGCCGTCTGCTTCGCCGTGCGATTCGTTTTGCGTTTGAGCTAGGCGTTGAGCAGAACTTCTTTGAGGAAATCGTGCCGGTGATCGCCGATCTTTACATCAATGATTTTCCGGAAGTTGCCGAGCAGCGCGATGAGGTGATCGCGGTACTCGTAAAGGAAGAAAAAGTCTTCCGCCAGACACTGCGAAAAGGTCTCAGGCAGCTTGAGAAATTCGCCGAAGAGGGGCTGACGGGCACGGAATTATTTACTCTCTATGACACATATGGATTCCCAGTAGAACTCTCTACCGAAGAAGCGTTCAAGCAAGATTTGAAACTTTCTGAAAACTGGCGTGAGGAATTTAATAGCAAGATGGCCGAACAGCGCGCTCGTTCACAAACTGCAGCTAAAGGTATCTTTAAAGGTGGCCTTGGTGGGCAGACCTTGCAGCACAAGAAATATCACACTGCTACTCACCTGATGTATCAGGCACTTCGTGATGTACTTGGTGATCATGTAGTACAACGTGGCTCAAATATTACCGAAGAACGTCTGCGCTTTGACTTTTCTCATCCGGAAAAAGTGACTCGAGAGCAGCTCGACCAGGTGGAGGAAATCGTCAACCGCGAAATTGCAAAAGACTTGCAAGTCTCCTTTGCCGAATATCCGACCGAAGAGGCAACTGGTCCGCTCGGTGCGTTAGGCCAATTTGGTGACCGCTACGGTGATACGGTAAAGGTCTATAGCATGAAAGATCAGAATTCACCCGAAGACGAACGGCCATTCAGTTTTGAGATCTGCGGCGGTCCGCATGTTGATCATACATTGCAGCTTTTTGAGGATGGTAAGAAGTTTAAGATTACCAAAGAAGAGGCATCAAGCGCTGGTGTCAGGCGTATCAAAGCCATCTTGGTCTAGGCTTTGATTATCAACCTGCAATTCTTTAACGTAAGAAAGAGTTGACTGGATCGCCTTGATGATGTCATTGACACGCTGTACCATGCCGCTATCGGGTTCTAGTTTCTTCGGCTCCCGACTATCATTTGTTTCAAGATAAAACTGAATACCTGTATGGAAGTCATCGAGGCTCATGCGTGCGACAATCTTTCGCCATGATTCTATGGGATTCCCATTGAGAATGGATATATCCTTGTGGATAAATTGATTTATTTCGACCCAGGAGATTCGCTCATCAATCCATTGGGTCTCAACTTCATACTCTTCATTGTCTATGGGGATACGATAGGATAACTCTTGAATAGTAGTTGCCCCTCTTGACTCTCGTAGAACATCTTGAATATATCGAGATTCATCGTAGTCCTGCGGGTCTTTTACTTCCACGCCTGCAGGGTCAAACGGCTGTGACAGTAATGACTTTATAAATGTTGTCACTTCAGCTGACGGGACTGAGATCTTGTACCGGGGCGGATCACTCATCATTGCTCGTGGTCCAAATTGTGAAGTAAGCTGCATGATTTCGCCCTCAAATGGCCGGTCTTTTTCGCAGTACTCGGGTCTGCTTAGTTGAGCTATCCATCCATTATCAAACGACAGTCGAAGCACAAGGCTTGTGCGGCCGCTGCCTTCTAAATGTTCATATGTTACCGAAACATCCATCAAGTCTTCTTGGATATTTTTAAATACCTCAGGTATACGAAGTAGGTCCGGATAAAGTGAGTTGCTTAGTAGATATTCTTGCGAGCTTTGGTGGGGAGGTTGATCCTGCGTAGCGATTTGTGCTACAAGCTCCATTGCAGAGAGCAATACTTCGCTTCTTAAACGAAGTTCCTCGTATTGCGGACTCTTTGGAGTTTCATCGTACTCAGATGGCCGATCGTGCTCGTACATATTTATATTTTAACATAAAAGTTATAAAAAAGCAACCAGTTAGTGCCAAAAGTCACATTAGTATATAATAGGAAACACTTATGGTATTGCAAAAACTACGTGAATTGAAAGCCAGGCGTGAGCAGTCTGATGACAGTCAGCACATTGTCGCGCTTGATATTGGAACAGAATTTGTCAAGGCACTGATCGCAAAGCTTGACGGTGATCAGATGAAAATTGTCGGTGTTGGCCGTGTGCGCCAACAGGTGAGCGATATGCATTCCGGCGCTATCGCTGATATTTCGGGTGTGGTACAGAACTGTGAAGACGCACTGGCCGAAGCGGAGCAGCAGGCAGGACTTCAGGCAAAGCGCGTCATTATTGGCATTGCCGGTGAGTTGGTGAAGGGTGTGACGAACACTATTCGTTATCGCCGTCCACAGCCGGACCGTCCACTCGATGAATCTGAGATGGAATTTATCATCGAGAAAGTGCAGGAACGTGCGCAAGTGAAAGCGCAAAAGCAGATTGCACTCGAGACAGGTAATGAAGAAGTGGAGGTCAAGCTAGTCAACTCCGCGCTCGTATCAATTCATATTGATGGTTACAAAGTATCAAATCCGATTGGATTTCAGGGCAAAGACGTTGCAGTACAGATCTATACGGCATTCGCTCCAATGGTACATATTGGTGCGCTGGAGCGTGTAGCTGATGAGTTGGCGCTGGAATTGATCGCTGTTGCCGCGGAGCCGTTTGCGGTAAGCCGCAGTGTGCTTGGCAATGATGCATCGAGCACATTTACGGCGATACTTGCCGATGTTGGCGGTGGTACGACTGATATTGCTGTGGTAAATGATGGTGGCGTCGAAGGTACTAAGATGTTTGGTATCGGTGGGCGGAGTTTTACACGGACAATCGCAAGTGAGATGGATCTTAGCTATGATGCAGCCGAGAAGCTTAAAGTCAATCTCGAGCATGAAAAAATCAGACCTGCAGTTAAAAAAGAGGCTGAAACGGCGGTCGATAAGACACTTGAAGTCTGGTTGGCCGGAGTGGAGTTGGCGCTGAGTGAATTTGAGTCGGTTGATCATCTGCCAAATCGTGTACTGCTTTGTGGTGGTGGTGCGAGTTTGTCTCAGCTGGTCGAAGCGCTTGAAACACGCGATTGGTACAAAGAGCTTCCATTTACAAAACGCCCGACAGTACAGCATATTAAACCGAGTGATGTCGTGGGTATTGAAGATGCAAGTGAGAAGGTCTCCGACCATACTTTTATCACCGCGATGGGGCTGCTAAGAGTCGGATATGATACAATTATCAGTGGAAATGATGCGGACAGCATAAAAGAAAAAGTAAATCGAATCCTAAGAATTTAGCAATGAATAAAGACGTCATATACATCGATGTTGAAGACGATATCACCGCGATTATCGGCAAGGTAAAAGCGTCGAAAGAAAAAGTTGTTGCACTGGTACCTCCGAAACGTGTCGGCGTCCTGCAGAGTGCGGTCAATCTGCGTCTGCTTTCTCGTGCTGCCAAGCAAACGGATAAACACATTGCGCTTGTAACAAATAATCATGCGCTGGTTGCTCTTGCAACCGCAGCAAGTATCCCGGTAGCAAAGAATCTTCAAACAAAGCCTGAGATGGCGGATGTACCTGCTCTTAAGATTGATGATGACGAGGAAGACATTATTGAGGGGGCTAGTCTACCTATCGGCGAACATGCATCGCAGCGAACAAGGAGTGATGAGAAGAAAGAGGCGCGCAGCGCAGCAATGGCTGCGGCACTTGCTGAAGCGCCAAAATCTGGCGAGACACCAAAGCCAAAGACGAAAAAAGGCGGACCAAAGGTACCCAATTTTGATAAGTTTCGTAAAAAACTTGTACTCATCATTGCAGCCGTTATTCTACTCCTTGGATTTAGCATTTGGGCGATTTTCTTTGCTCCACGGGCGACCGTGATCATCCGGGCAAAAACGACAAGTTCTTCGATTAATGTTCCTGTTAGCATACAGCCATCAGCTGAAACAAGTTTTGAAAAGAGTACTATTCGTGCAGTGAGCCAGACAAAGTCTGATGATAAAAAGGTAGAATTTCAGGCAACTGGTAAAAAAGATGCTGGCAAGAAAGCAACGGGAACTGTACAGTTCTCAACAGACTCTATATCAGTTGCAATGGCTGGTGTGACGATTCCTGCGGGCTCTAAACTGCAGTCATCAAGCGGATTGACATTTGTTACCGACAGCAGTGTCTCGATTACACTGTCTACCCCCAGTGGTTCTACCGGTGTTACTGCAGCGGAAAATGGCTCAAAATACAATGCGGCATCCGGTCCGGTCAGTGGTGCACCAAGTGGCGTATCGGCTTCTCTGACAGGCCCGACATCTGGAGGAGTGACTAAGACGATTACTGTTGTGACTGCCGCTGATGTGCAGAAGGCCAAAGAGTCGCTTGCCGAAGAGGATACTGACGTCATTCGCGATGATTTGAAGAAGCAGTTTGGCAGCGATACGGTAGTTGTAGATGAAAGTTTTAAGGTTGGTTATAAGGGTGTCTCATCATCGCCAGCAGTCGGTGAAGAAGCAGATAGTGTGACGCTGGAAGCAACGATTACCTACAGTCTATACGGTGTATCAAAGTCGGAGGTCAGTACATTCATCGATGGATATCTCAAAGATGAATTGTCGGGAACTGATGGTCAGCGGGTGTATGATAACGGAGCAGATAAAGTGACATTCCAAGAGGCTTCAGCGACCAAGGATGGCGCAAAAGCAACTTTGATTGCTACAGCCCAGGTTGGTCCTGAAATTAAAGACGAAGATGTGAAAAATCAAGTCAAAGGAAAACGTTATGGCGAGATTCAGGAAAGTCTTGAGTCAATTCAGGGTGTCGAAGATGTTGATGTGAAGTTCTTCCCATTTTGGGTCGGTACAGTACCTGACGATACAAAGAAAATTACTGTTGAATTTAATATCGATGCCAAGTAATAGAAAATACCTCTGTCTTGATATAGGGATGGCACGCATAGGCGTCGCTGTGGCAGATTCATCAGTTCGGATTGCAGTACCATATGATACGATCCCGATGCGTGAAGATGAATTTCGTCAGGATATTGCATCGTTGGTCACGGCGCTTGATATATCGACTATCGTACTCGGATATCCACGTAATCAATCCGGAGATGCAACGAAACAGACTGACTACGTAGAGAAGCATGCAACGGAGCTTAATGATCTAGATGTGAAAGTGGTTTTTCAGGACGAGTCTCTGACGAGCGTGCTTGCCGAGCAGCGTCTCAAGGCTCGTAACGAAACGATTACCAAAGAGGCAATTGACGCCGAAGCAGCATGCATTATATTGCAGGACTATCTGGAGATGCATACATGAATGATATATTGCCGCCAAAAAGGCGTCTACCGCAGTCGTCCACCTCGGCTAGTCCGCAGCCTGTGCCTCAACCGGAGCAGATCCAGCCACCACAGCACAATATTGATACGCTTATTGATCAAACTTTCCCGCTAAATGAGGTAGATACTCCGAAAACTATTGTACGAACGAAGAGTCCGAAGCGGCGTATTATTACGTGGATACTTGGCGTACTTATTTTTGTAGGCATTGTCGCCGTGAGCGCTTTTGTATGGTATCAAAGTCAACTCGGAGCCGTTGAACCTAGTAGTAAGCAGCAAATTCGTGTAGAGGTGGCCAGTGGAATGGGGCCGAGTGATATCGCGAGTCTTTTGGCGAGTAAAGGTCTGATTAAGAATGAACAAGTATTTGGCTGGTATGTGCGAATCGAAGGTGTAGAGAATATGCTTCAAGCTGGCCAGTATATGCTTGGCAAGAGTATGACCGTTGAAGATATTGTTGCGCATCTTCAGAGGGGACAATCTGATACATTCCGACTGACTTTTTATCCCGGGGCGGTATTACGTGATGAAACTAATACACCTGAAAATAAAAAGACGGACGTTACGACAGTCTTGAAGCGAGCGGGGTATTCTAAAGAGGCAATCGCTGCAGCGCTTAAAAAACAATATAGTCACCCACTGCTTGCAGGTAAACCAGCCTCGGCCGACCTAGAGGGCTATATTTATGGGGAAACCTATGAGTTTGCATCAGCTGCAACGGTAGAAGATATTCTCACCCGAACTTTTGATGAGATGTATAGGGTGGTCAAAGCGAATAATCTTGTGGCCAAGTATAAAAAACACGGGTTGACGCTATATGAGGGTATTACGCTTGCCTCAGTTGTGCAGCGTGAGGTGAACGGTACTGACCAAAAACAGGTCGCAGGAGTATTTTATAATCGTTTAAAGCAAGGCATGATGCTCGGATCGGATGTTACATATCAATATATTGCCGATAAAACAGGCCAGGCCCGGAGTCCAGATTTGGACTCAAGGTATAACACACGTAAATATACCGGTCTTCCTCCGGGACCTAT
>DASWXM010000040.1:0-54694 GCA_036405515.1 Saccharimonadales bacterium (SeqCode)
CTGGATGATCAAACTATGCTTCAAACAACGCTTGTTGGACTGTCACTTGGGAAAGTGGCTGTTACTGAAGATGATTTTGCTAAGCATGCGGAAACCGCCAGTAGTATAGATGAGGAGTTAAAAGAGATGTCTCTAGGCGCGGAGAGTCGTCCATTATTGACTAGTGCCCAAGATGTGGTTAGTAAGATTAGTAAAGCATGGCAAGGCGTCCAGAAAGCCGATAAGGCCAAAAATCGAAAGCAATACGAAGCGGCTATTGATGCGCTTGATCAGGCATATCACGAGCTAGGTGCTGTGTCGAAGCAAGCAGCAACATCTTACACTGCATTACTTACTGATCTTGAGAAGACCTTGCCACAGTAAGTCTGCATTAATATTAGTATAGAAAAACGACCCGTCTCGCAGATCGGGTCGTTATTTTGTTCGAAACTAATTTGGTTCCAAACAGGTGCCAGTTCAAATGAACTGTATCTATGATATACCACCGTATGCATAAGTGCAATACTTTTTATATAATAAAAACGTATATGGTAAATGTTGACAAAACTCAAGCAGTATGCTAATATAAAAACATAGCACACCACATGTGCGAGGTAAATGAGAGGGTTTTCCGGCGAAAAATCGCGTGGAAAACTTTTTAATATCGGAGGAAAACGATAATGGCAGGAACCAAAGCAGGCGGCCTCAAGGCTGCAGCAAAGAACAAAGCAAAAGATCCAAACTTCTACGCGAAGATTGGTGCAAAAGGTGGCCGTCTTGGCCGTACCGGTGGCTTTGCCGCTAATCCAGAGCTTGCACGTGTTGCAGGTGCAAAAGGTGGCCGTATTTCACGCCGCCGCAAGACTACAAAGCAGGATGTTACTCTCGCTGCGTAATCAAATCTAACCTAAAAATACCCCGTATCTACGGGGTGTTTTTTTGTATATAGCGGCGCAAGGCGCAACCGATAGCGGTATTGACCTTCCATTTTGTCTGACAGATAAGACAGGTGTATTCATGGGCAGCCGACTGTACACCATTTTGTTTGCAGTGCGGACAAAGGCTCCTAGAGTGAAGCCAGTCGCGATAGGTGTCTAGATCGTCTTCAACGATATCGGAAGTAATATGAAGTGAGAAGCGAGGTGAAAGGACAGTTTTTGCATGGTGCCAGGCATCTCGCTCAATTTGTAGTAGTTCGATATCTGTTTCGTAGATGGTGTGCTGTAGTTCGGCGTGACCGACTTCGTGGAGGATGCGTGCAGTAAAAAGCGGATCATCTGGGTTGTAAGTAATAACCCGGTCGGTCGGATTCCATACAAAATCGTCACCAGCTTCGAGCCGGATTGTAGGATAGTATTGTGTGATGGTATCAACGATTGAGGCTGTCGATTGCATGGTAGTAACATCCGTATATGACTGCTTCTTCGGGGTGTCTTGCTTGGACAATTTTTGGTCGCCTGACGGTTGTCGGTAGTCGTTCCTCAATCATTCCTGAGAGCAATTCACCGTATTTTTCAAAGTGTGTTCCCATGCTGCCGCCAATGATGATTATCTCGGGGCGGAGTAAGGGAATGAGCGCTAGGAAACCGCGGCTAAATCGATCAGTAATTTGCCGCCAGGTCCGTTTCGAGGTAATCTCACTACCGTACTTTTTGTAGACGGTATAAATAGCCTTTCCAGAAGCGAAATGTTCCCATTCCTGAAGTACCCCATCAAATTCCAGTACCATATGGCCTCCTTCGGCTACGGCAAGCGTCTTGTCGATATTGCCGCCCGAGATAAAGCCGGTGCCGATACCAGTACTGATGGTGATATATAGTGCACGTGTAGGAAGCGGGCTCATGGTACGCACCTCGCCAAGTCCGCCAAGCTTTGCATCGTTACCTGCGATCACTTTTGTGCCGGGAAAAAGTGGTGAAAGTTCGGCAACAACATCAAAATTCTTCCATGGAAGGTTGGAAAATTGTGCAACAAAGCTGCCTTCGCCAATGTCGGGGAGGGCAACCGAGATACATTCTAGTTGTTTTTTGTCGGTCAGTTTGCCGATAAAGTGAACAAGCTGCTCAAGATATTCGTATTGATCTGTCGGGGTGGGAAATTTAATGTGCTTTTCAAGCGTGCCGCGCTTTGAAAAACGCGCGACCAGTGTTTTTGTACCCCCGGTGTCAATCGCTATGATCATTAACTATGAGTGTAGCATATTTGGAGGGTCTGTCGTAACTTGCTGTTTGGGTGATAAATTGGTATAGTATAGTAAAGCATAATATAGAGGTGTGAAATGAATGCGAGAGTGAAGCAGCAAGGTGGATGGGCTGGTAGTTTTGTGATAATCGGTATTGTATTAGCGCTACTGCTCCTTGGCGGTGTCTATTTTCTGAAGTCAAATGAGATGGGCGACATGCTTGCAACTGACACGAACTCTTCTTCACGAGATGAAGCTACTCACGATCAGGAAGATCAGAGCACTAAGTCTGAGGATCAGGCCAAGCAGGAAGATAGTGCAAGTACTAAAACTCAAGAAAACACGAAGGATGCAGAAGAGAAAGCTGCTGACACTGCGGCAAAACCCCATGAGGAGACGGAGTCTGACGACGCTCACACCGAACTTCCACAGACGGGTCCAGCCGACACTGCGGCATCTTTGACAGTATTTGCTATTCTCACGTACAGCGTGGCTGCGTATATCCGTTCACGCGGGCGTCTGACACTTTGACTTCTCTTGTCGAGAGGTGTATAATTGACCACTAGTGACACGAGTAGAGCGAGGAGTCCTTTCAGCGCTCTCACTCTGTTTCAATAGCAACTAAGAAAAGGAGCAAATTAGCTATGGCAGCATCTGCCTCAATTACAATGGATGACCTACTTTCAGGTCAGGGTAATTCACAACAACTTATTATCGGTGAGCCAGTAACTGGTACCGTACTTTCAGTCAAGAAGCATGAAGTACTGGTTGATCTCGGTCCACTTGGTGTTGGGCTTGTACCTCGCCGCGAAGTCGGATTTTCACGCAGCCTCAATGAGGGTGATGAGGTAACCGCAAGTGTTATCGATACTGAGCTCGATAGCGGTATGTCACTTCTCAGTCTTCGTAAAGCCGCTAAAGAACGCGGTTGGGAAGAAGTACTCGCTAAGCTTGAAGCTGGTGAGATTATCGAGATTACTCCATATGACGCAAACCGCGGTGGTCTGCTTGTCGAATATGAAGGTGTCCGTGGATTCCTCCCGGTATCGCAGCTGTCTGCCGAGCACTACCCACGCGTAGGTTCTAGCGACAAAGATGAAATCTTGCAGCGTCTGAACGCACTCACAAACAATCCAATGAAGGTACGTATCCTCGATGCGGACCGCAAAGCAAACAAGCTTATCTTCTCAGAAAAAGAAGCAGTCAAAGACGGCCTCGCCGCTCGTTTCCAAAGCCTCAAGGTCGGTGATACCGTAAAGGGTGTTGTAACTGGTGTCGTTGACTTCGGTGTCTTCGTGAATGTTGACGGTATCGAAGGTCTCATCCATATTTCAGAAATTAGCTGGGAGCGTGTTTCGAGTCCAAGCGACTACGTAAAGGTTGGTCAGACAATCGAAGCAAGGATCATTTCTATCGACAAAGATCGTCTCTCGCTTAGTATGAAGCAGCTTACGCAGGACCCATGGCTTGATGAGGTTGAAAAGTTTAAGTCTGGCGATAAGGTAGAAGGCACAGTAACTCGCATTACGCCATTTGGTGCTTTCGTACAGATTAGCCCTGCAGTTGAAGCACTCGTACATATCTCAGAACTTGGTGGTGGTAACGATGTAGATCCTGAGAAAGTATTCACTCTTAACGAGCGTAAAGAATTTACTGTTCTCGAAGTCGACAAAGATAACCGCAAGATTTCTCTCAGCCTGACTGACAAGAAGAAATAACCTATGTAAATAACTAAAGCCGATATCAAAGCCGGCGAAAGGAGCAGCTACTATGGCAGAAGCCCCAGAGAAAATTGTCACCATTGCCGGCTCTATTACGGTAGGAGAACTAGCAGAGACGCTTAACCTCCCCGTAACGACGCTTATCGGTGAGTTGTTTAAAAACGGTATCGCTGCCACGATCAATCAGCGGATTGATTTTGAGACCGCATCGATTATTGTCGAAGAGCTCGGACTTGATGTTGAGCTTCAAAAGAAAGATGAGTCTGCAACGCCTGAGAAAAAGGTTCGCGTTGTCTCTGATGCAGCCACTGAACGTCCACCGATTGTAGCGGTTATGGGGCATGTCGATCATGGTAAAACGAGCTTGCTCGATGCTATTCTCGGTCAGAAGGTGGTCGAGGGCGAGGCTGGCGGTATTACGCAACATATCTCGGCATATCAGGCGGAGCATGCTGGACGTGTAATGACATTGCTTGATACACCAGGCCACGAGGCCTTTGCGGCACTACGCCAACACGGTGCGACGCTAACGGATGTGGTCGTGATTGTTGTTGCCGCTGATGACGGTGTGAAGCCGCAGACAATTGAGGCGATTCGCTTTGCTAATGAAGCCAATGCGAAGATTGTCGTCGCTATTAATAAGATTGATAAAGAAACTGCCAATCCCCAGCTTGTAAAGACGCAGCTTGCAACTGAACATAAACTGAACCCAGAAGAATGGGGTGGTGACACGATTATGATTGAAGTAAGCGCCAAGACCGGTCAGGGAATTGATAAGCTTCTTGAGAACGTGCTCTTAGTGGCTGATCTTGAAGAGCTTAAGGCTGACGCGGACGTACCTGCCGAAGGGCTTGTCATTGAAGCACACATGGAAACAGGTCGCGGCTCAGTCGTTGGTCTACTCGTAGAGCAGGGTACGCTCAAGCCGGGCCATTATCTTGTAGCTGGAACTTCGTACGGTAAGGTCCGGACACTGCTTGATTTTGCCGGCAAGGCGATGAAAGAAGCCGGTCCCTCAACTCCTGTAACAGTGACTGGATTTAAAGAATTACCACAGTTCGGAGATACATTTGGTATCGTTAAAAATGAAAAGGAAGCCCGTCAGGCAACTGTTGCAGCACGTATAGAACGTGAAAAAGCGGCTGCAAGCACTAATGTGACGAGTGCAGATATTTTGAAGTTGATGAGCCAGGATCGTGAAGCAGCACAGTTCAACGTAATCATTAAAGCTGACGTACAGGGCTCGCTCACTTCTGTAATTGATAGCTTAAAATTGATCGATACCGAAGGTCAGGTGACACTTCGGATTGTCGGTAGTGGTGTTGGTAATATCTCTGAGAATGATGTTCATCTGGCTGCAAATGAAAATACGGTGATTTATGGATTTAATGTAGATCTACCTCCTGCTGTAAAGCGTCAGGCGACTCGTGACAAGATTCCAGTCCGTATTTATAAGGTAATTTACGAGCTGCTTGATGATGCGAAGCACTCGATGGAAGAGCTACTTGCTCCAGAGGTTGTTGAAACTGAAGTTGGTGCTCTGACGATCAAGGGTGTATTCCGTACTTTGAAGGATGAAGTAATCGCTGGCGGTGAAGTAACCAAGGGTAAGGCAGTTGCAGGTATTACGGCACGTGTAAAGCGTGGCGGTGAGCAAATTGCCGAAGTGGAAGTTTCTAAGGTGCAGCGCCAGCAGGTAGAAGCAAAGGAAGTCTTCGAGGGTGAAATGTGTGGGCTATCTCTGAAGACTAGCAAGAAGCTACTTCTTGAAGAGGGTGATACACTTGAATTCTTTACCCGTGAAATTGTAAAGCGAACGCTCGCGTAAGATGAAACAAAAATTCCCTTCGATCGAAGGGAATTTTTTGTGGTAAACAGGTGATACTTACGGTGCCTCGGTAATATTGTCGGTATTCTCAACGAGCTCACCTAAAAGAATGTCAATTTCGTCTTGTGTGATTTGTTGCAGTTCTGGAATATTCGTATCGAGCCACGCACCAACTTCTTCGTCGGTTGCTTTTTCCTGTAGGTCGATTAGCTCTTTGAGTTTGTCGTCATCGAGCGATTCGGTGAGTTCGGTACCAACACGTTCTTCGAGTGTTGCATTGAGGTGGTCGAGTAGGGAAGTCTCATCTTGGTCACCAAGCTCAATACCGAATTTGTCGAGCAGCTCTTTGGTGATAAGTGGTTGATCATTCATGGGTGTGTTCCTTTTTATTTTTAACGAAGTATCTTTATAGTATATAAGACGTTCGACTATTTGTGTGCAGCAATCGCATCACGGTAGGTCGCAAGCGCTTGTCGACCGGCCGATCGGTAGATGCGGGCTTTACGCTTAGCTCGCTCTTTAGTCTCGACAAGGCCTTCTTTAACGTATCCATTGTACTCTTTGAGACCGGTTTTAAGGTTTGTCCACTTTCGGTGGCGTGCTTGTTTGCGGACAAGTGCTGCATCTTTGCGTTTCTTTACGCGATCGAACTTTTCGTTCATTTTCAGCGCATTTTCATGCTGTTCGTCACGCTTGCGATTCTCTACAAGCGCCTCTTTGTGCATCTTATTCGCTTCAAGGTTCTGTTTAATCGTTTCGATCTTCGTACCAGTAGCGTCCATACCAGATTCAACCTTTTTCATGCCTGCTATAAAACCGTCGCCGACTTTCTCACCAAATTTGGCAGTACCGGTTTTTGCCGCTTCTGCAGTTTTCTTGACGCCACGCCCGGCTACCTCTGCGCTAGCAAGACCGATGCCGAGTGTGATTTCACCAACACCTTTTAGGTGGGCAATGACAGAGCGACCGAATCCGCGAACTTTTTCCGTACCCTTTTCGATCATTTTTTCGCGGTCTTCCCGACGCCATTCGCGTTCAATAGCCATTTCCGCAGTTGCTTTTGCCATAGGCGTAGCTTCAGTTGAGTCGGCTACGTTTGCCAGATGACTGATATATCCGTCATAGTCACGAGCTCGATACTCCTTTAGGGCTTTGCCATGAGCTCTGCTGGTAGCAAATTTATTGATGCGGTTAACCGCACGGTCTAGAAGACTTGCTTGAGTCGGAAGCTCGTATTGTTGATCAATAGATAGATTGTTTGATTCCGAGTCTTGAGCATTAAACATCTCCTGAAGAGTTGCCGTATCGGGAGTGTCGTTTTCTTGCGACTCTGGTCGGTTGAGGAGTTCTGTCATATTTTTTTGTTCCTTTTGATTTTTATCAACTTTATGTCTATTATAATCATAAGCATGATAAAAAGTCAATATCATTTGGGATATTTACAAAATAATACTTTCATTGTAATATTTGTAAATGAAAGAGAATTTTAGTTTTAATGAGATTATTCAGGCGTATGGAGAAGAGGGGTCTACTGCCGAGGCTTATCCTATTACTACCAGTGCCATCTCATTTCGTGAAATTATCGAAACTAATAACGAAAAACCCGCAACTACTCCAACATCTGATGACGATACGGTAGATTTATTTGATAATGGTCGTATTGAGCGTCGAGAAAAATTTGATGTAGCTTCTTATAGTACACCGGCAAGTTACCATACTGAACACACAAATCAGGATGCGCTTCTAGTGAATAGGGAGATAGGCTGCTTTGCGGTTGTTGATGGAATGGGTGGAGAAGGGGGTGATCCTCGTGAACTAGCGACTGCACTTGCCGCCATTTTGCAAGACGAGTTGACATTTAATGCTCACAACTCACAAGAACTACTCGATGGAATGCGCATGGCATTTCGTGAAGCTCGAGTAAAACTCGGTAGTCGTAATTATCTCGATGGCGGTGCAGTAGCTACGGCGATAAAGCTCCAACAAATCGGAGATGATTTCTTTGTAGGTATTGCACACGCGGGGGATACGCGACTGATGGCTGCCGATCCTACTACAGGTGAGTTTATTGCTTTAACGGAAGATCACGGTTATGGCAGTACGGTAACGAACGGATTTATACGAGGGATAAACGGAGAAAAAGACGACTTTAACGTATGGAAAGTGATGCCGGGTACTCGGATTATGCTCTGTTCTGATGGTATAACGGGCGATTGGGGACCGGATAATGCGTATGGTAGGCCCAATCAATTCTTGAGTGATCGAGAATTCAAGGTAGCTTTTACACAGAATACACCCGAAGAAAGCATAAAAAAGTTTGTGGAATTTAGTAAAAAAGATGACGATAAGTCGATCATTGTTATTGATATATAAATAAAAACTCCCTTGAAAGGGAGGACTTTTCGTAAATCTTGAGATGTGGGTTTGCCGCAAGGTGGGGAGTTGGTTGCATGCATGGTTTTGCATGTACCTTTCTCACCCACCTGCGGTTGAACCTGCAGCTCCCCGAGAGTCGCGAGCAGCTAGCGCCGCTCGCGGTGGAGCCCGAAGAGGAAGACAATGGCAGCCGTACCCCCGAGAGGGCTGACCAGCCACCAGGCACTGCTCTCCTCGAACAGGTCTCCGAGCGCCTTCTTGATGTCGCTGCCGGCGATCATCGCGATGACGAAAGCAGCAATCAGGGCGACGAAGATGCCGATCGTCAGACCGACTTCGACCGCCGTCTCGAACTGACCGTGAACCACGGCCCAGATGCCCACGAGGGCACCGAGCACCAGAGCAACGACCAGCACGAGGCCGGCTGTCGCCCACGTGAGCTCGCCGTTGGCGATAACGATCGCCAAGATGCTGACGATGGTGTTGATGGCGAACACGGTCGCCACGCGGATGATGCGCTCCATAGTGACCTCCTAGGTCGTAGACGGGGAGCTTTGCAGGTTCTCTTGCGGAGAGTTTTCTCTAGTTGGTTTACCAGAGTCTCAGCGCAAGGACAAGGAAGTAAAGTTTATTTACTTCACTGTCTCTACGCTTAGAAAAACATGGGATTACCCCGGTGAGACGAGTGACACAGTTGGTTGCTGTGTACGACTCGCCCCACACGGGGTTCCCATCAGCTCAGCTGACCGCCGTCTTCGCCGCGGCGACCGCCTGGTCCAGCTCGGTCTTGCCCTCGATGTGCGAGGACATCATGTGCGTGTCGAGCCGGCTTGCCGCCTGCTCGACCGCCTGGACGAGCGGCAGGATCGCCGCCTTGTCCACCATGTTGGTCCCCGCGGCGTTCCGCTGGGCGGCCTTGAGCTGGTGGGCGAGGGAGCCGGACTTGTTCTCGTCCTTCTCCTCGGCCAGCTTGCGCTCCGCTTCGGCGAGCTTGTGAGCGAGCGACCCGTTCTTGTTGGTGTCGCGCTCGTCGGTCAGGGCCTGGCGGGTCGCGATCAGCTCGGTCGGCGTGCCGTTCGCGTCCACCTGGATGACGTTGGGGTCGGAGGGGGTGATGATCCGCAGGATAGCGGCCTTCACACCCTGCGGTACCTGCGTGGACGTCATGATGACGTTCAGCGCGGCGTCCTCCATGGTCTGCCCCGGCCGAGGCGTGACCTGCGGCTGCGGCGGGTTGGGCTGGTTGCCTGACCCGGCCCCGAGAGCCTGCGCCGGCTGTCCGGCGCTGTTCTGCGCGTAGGTGCCCGCGGCGAACTCCTTGGCGGTGCTGCGGTTGGCCATCACGGTCCGGAACTCCCCGACGAGGTTCTCCTTGACCTGACGGTCGATGGAGGGGTCGGCGAGGAAGTCCTCGAAGTCCGCGGCGAACTCGTCGCTCATGGCCTCGATCTTCTGGCTGCTGGCCTGGCGGCCGTTGTCGGCGTTGAACATGATTTCTCCTTGAAAGAGGGCTGTGTGGTTGATTGACTCTATATGAAATTGTAGGGTGGATCTCCCACACAATGTCTCTCGCGAGGCGACATTGTGGGCTTCTATATACGTTACGGTATACAGGAGTCCACAATGCCATAATCATGTGCTGTGTGCTGATGGGTAGTACTACGTGAGCGAGTAGCTCGAACGTAGTGCTGTAAATGTGCGTACCACACCTCCTACGGTTTGATACGCTAAACATATTAGCATAAAAATGATAATATGTCAATAAGGTGGATAAATATATTGACAAAACTATACGATTATGCTAGTGTTAATACAAAGGAATTATTAGTATAATATGCAGTCTAATCCTAATCATGCTCCAAACACTACAGTCGAGCTTAGCCCAGAAGAGCGAAGTGTCTTTTCTCTTGCCAAGATAAATGAATGGCGAGCTCAAGAGTATGCTGCCTTAGCAAATCTATATGATTCCAGCACTGCTTCCGCATCTTTTGCTCATTTAGACCGCAATAACGTTCCTGAGTATGTGCGACAGTTTAATGAGTCGGTAGATGGCCTGCTTGATGCATTTTTGGTGGAAAATGGCATTGATACAAGTTCGCCTAACTATGCTGAAGTTCGGCAATTATTCTACGAAGCACGGATAGGTACTGGAGATGGTGATGGTATTTCAGGAGTTGAATGGGATATTGCACCTGCAAGTCGAGGAGGTGATCCTGGTGATACGAAAAGCCAGAGTGATATTTTTAGGGAGCGTATTGAACAGAGGATAGGCGTTGACACGAATACGCCTAGCGATCCGGATATGGATCCGCGAGGTGAACTTAATGACGATATCTTGGCTGAAGCATATCTCGAAAATACTCGCTTTGATGTGGGTAAAACTCGTGAAGCATGGGCTACTGCCAGTGCAAAGCGACAAGGCCGAGCGTTTAGTATGAAGAAGGATAAGAATCGCGATACTCTTAAAGATAAGTATCATAAAAGCGTACAAAAACTCGGTATTATGGAGCTCGAGGACCAAATATCGGACAATGATAGTGATGCAGAAAAGAATGCCAAAGTAATTGCCTGGCTGTTTGATGAGCAAGCTAAGCTCCGTGAGTTGACGACAGAAAAGCTGCAAGGTACCAAAGTCGGACGATTTGTAAATTTTATGAATAAAGGTAGCCGAAAGGCACGTTTTATGAAAGCGGTCGGACTTGGTGTGGTGGCTGGTGTTGGTGGTTCTCTCTTGGCTGGTGCGGCTGGCGCGGCGGCAATTGCCGTGGGTGCAGCTGGTGCAAGCCGCTTCGTACGTGGATACGTACGTGGTGATGGTCATAGGGGTATGATGACTGCACAAGAAGAGTTCGGTGATAATCCAGTCGAACTTGAGAATGTTCAGCCACATGACACTACCGAACATCTTTTTGATGCAGCCGCCGAGCAGTATAACGAGGCATTTGAAAATGACACCAAGCTTGAGCAAAAAAAGCGCAAAAAAGCACTTATCGCAGGTGTTGGTGCGGTCGCTCTCGGTACAGGCATTGGATGGGCTGTCAGCCATGTCGGAGTTCTTGGAGATGCAAAAGATGCTATCCATGATAAATTTTTTGGTGATAAGCTCCTTGATAAGGATAATGACTATACTCCGAATAATGGTCCTGGCAATGAGACTGACGGGGGCTCTGAACCGAAGCCTTGGGCTGGTAGAGACGCCGACGGTGACGGGATTCTTAATGGTCAAGATCTTGTGCCGCATGATTCAGATATTGCTTTTGATGTATCTGATATTTCGCATGAAGCTCGTTGGGTTGAGCCTGGCGAAGGTTGGTATCAGACATTCCAGGATCTCGGTATTCCACAAGATCATTGGAGTGATGTACTACAAGATGCAGGTCCGAAGCTTCAAGAGCAAGGCTGGGCATATAAGATGGATGACGGTACCTGGGGTATCAGCCACCCTGGAAGTCTTTCGAACGAAAGCCTACGGATTATCGCAAAAGCTGCGAAACGCGATGGCTTTACGCTTGCCGCATAATATTGCTACAATAGAAGCAAGTATAATATAAGGGGATACTACATGTTTCGACTAGATGAACAATTCTTGAAGGATATTGGCCTCGACGGATTGCCTGAGGATCAGAAGCAGCCATTCTTGCAGCATATTTATAGTGAGCTTGAGCTTCGCGTGGGTACACGTCTCAGCGACGGCCTAAGTGATGCGCAGCTTGAAGAGTTTGAGCAAATTATTGATCGCAAGCAGGATAAGATCATGGATTGGCTCTCGCAGCATGCGCCGACTTACGCCCAAGATCAGGCATTTGCGAAATTGCAGCAGGCGACTAATCTTCCGGCTAATGATCCACGGCTTGTGGCTGAATATACAGCTACGAAGTGGCTCGAGGTGAACCGTCCAGATTACCGCGATGTCGTTGCAGCTGTGCTTGGTGAGCTCAAGCAAGAGATTATCTCAAACCGTGATGCAATTTTAGGAGGTATCCAGCAACAAGCTGCCGCACAGCAAAACGGTGACGATCAGCAGCCACCGATGCAGCCGAGCGCTTAGATCCGGTGCTTGTATCCAGCAAGAAATGCCTTGGCGGGCATTTCTTTTTTTCCGAGCGGCTTTAGTGAATCAATAGCAAGAAATTTTCCATCACCGCAACGAATACTGAGTTCGGTTTTATGATCCGAGACATGGCTTCGGGTAATGATGATATCGACAGATCCAAGTGTGGTGCGACTTTGAGGCCAGTCAAGAAATGCGCGGATGCGGCGCTCAATAGTCTCGGCAGGTTGTGTGAGATCAATAACGCCATCGGCTTTGCTGAGTTTACGCGAGTATGTGGCCCGATCAGTATGTGGTTGCGTGCGAGGAGTAATTTCTCCACTCAAATAATCTGGAAGATATCTTTGGAGAAGCTCGTCACTGAGAAGGATTAGTTTTTCGGTAAGACTCGGTGTTGTCTCGTCGGATGCAAGGTGGAGTGTTTTTTGCGTGATAAGTTTGCCGGTATCCATACCTTCATCAATCAACATCAAGCTGACACCAGTCTTCTCGTCACCATTAGCGATCGCCCAGGTAATAGGATCGGCTCCACGAAGTCTTGGCAGGAGAGAAAAGTGTGAGTTTATAATACCGTATTTGAACGTATCGATTACTTTCTTTGAAACGATAATGCCAAAGTCTATAAGCACTGCGTAATCGCTTGAAAAAGTGTGATTGTCCATTAGAGTATCAAGCTCTTTTTTATTACTGGCCGTTAACACATTGAGACCTAATTTTTCGGCAAGCTCAAGCACTGGCACGTTGCCGCGATGATGAGGTAGTCGAGGTTTAGTGATGACTACTTCAACTTTGGTATGGTTAGCAAGTAGCTCGAGACATTTGGCTGCAACGGGTCCGCTGCCGAAAAAGACTGTTTTATTAGTCTTCCCAGAGTTCATGATTGTTCCGGATGTGCTCATCGTAATTAAGCGGCTGAAGATTGCCTTTTTCATCGAGGGTATAGAACGCATTCTCTTCGTCGCGGATGTGATCAATAAAGCAGATGCCATTCGTGTGGTCTATTTCATGCTGAAGAACTCGTGCAAGAAAACCATCGGCTTTCAGACGGACTTCGTTGCCTTCGATATCGAGAGCCTTAACGCGTACACGGCTCCAGCGAGGTACTTTACCATAAATCTTACTGACTGACAGACAGCCTTCGTAGTCGGCGATCTTTTCACCTTCGCCTTTGACAATCTCTGGATTGATTAGTGCGGTGAACCCATCATTTTCTTTATCTTCAAAGTCGCTGCGGACAATAACGACACGCTCAAGATGATCAACCTGCACAGCTGCGAGAGCAGCACTAATTTCGTGGGGGCGTGACGCTTCCCAATCAAGCGCCGCATCAGTCATGTCCTGGATGAGTTTCAGCACTTCAGGTGTGATGACATGCACTTTGAGTGACTTCTCGCGCAAGTGTGGATTTGGCAGGGTTATGATATCTTCTTTTTTCATCTGTAACAAGTATACCAGACTAGAGAAGACTCGTAGGATCGAGTTCGAATTGCCAGTTTTTGTTTGGTACGAGCTGAAGTGTATCGATAAGTAGCTGCCGTTTTGATGACTTAATAACAAGCTGCCAGCGGTAGGTATCACGCACCCGTTCGTAGAAGGCAGGGGTGGGGCCGAGGATTTCAATGTCGAGGTTACTATCTTTTAGCTTTGCGGCAAGTTCCTTGGCATTTTTAATTGCTGCTTTTTCTGTCTTATAAACACAGGTAAGCTTGAGTAGGAAGCAGAATGGTGGGAAATTAGCATGTTTGCGTGCCTGGAGAGTGCGCTCGTAGAACGGTTGATAATGTCGTGCGATTCCGTCTTGGATTGTTGGATGATTCGGCTGGTAGCTTTGCACAATAACATCAGTTGGATGGTGAGATCTGCCGACACGCCCAATTACCTGGCTGAGTAGCTGGAAGGTTCGCTCTGACGCTGAGTAATCGGGTAGGGACATACCTGCGTCTGCTTGTATAACACCGACGGTTCGTAGTTTTGGTAGGTCGAGGCCTTTGGCAAGCACTTGTGTGCCGATAAGGATGTCGACATTGCCTTGATAAATATCATTATAGCGAGCTTCGACGGTCTGGGTTTTATCACTGTCGCCATCGGTACGGAGTATGGTCGCCTTAGGAAAGAGTTTACGGATTTCTTCCTCAATACGTTTGGTGCCGATACCTTTGTGAATAATGTCGGCGTGTCCGCATTCTGGGCAGCTGGTCGGTACGCGGTCGCTAAATCCGCAAATATGGCACTGTAATTGATGTTGATCGTTATGTAATGTGAGCGGGACAAAACAGCGCGGACAGCCAGCATTCCAGCCGCAATTTTCACATAGTGTTGTTGATGCAGTGCCTCGGCGATTATGAAAAATGAGGCTTTGATGACCAGATACGAGTGTCTGCTCGAGCTGTGTAATAAGTTTGTCTGATAAGAAACGATGCTTTTTGAATTCTGAACGTTTCGTCATATCAACGAGTGATACGCTTGGCGGCGTTGCTTGCCGGGCGGGTGAAGGCATCTCAATGATCGGTCGATTTGTTTGCTGGGCAAGAAAATAGTCCGCAACGAGTGGCGTTGCACTACCTAGTACAAGTTTTGCATCCGAAAAATGAGCCAATGTGCTGGCAGCGCGTAGCGCGGAGTAGCGAGGTGACTGCTCTTGTTTAAAGCTTGGCTCGTGACACTCATCGATAATGATAAATCCAATCTTTGAAACTGGTATAAAAAGTGCCGATCGAGGTCCAATGACAACACGTGGTGTAGGGCTATTAAGCGCTTCCAGCCAGACAAGATGGCGCTCGGCTTCTGTTTGACGGGAGTGGGCAAGAAGTATGTCTTTGAAATGCTGAGAAAACTCTGCAACAAGCTGGGAGGTGAGGGCGATTTCAGGTACGAGTAAGATGACGGACTTGCCTTCGGCTATAGCTTTCTTGGCGAGTTCTATGTATACAGTTGTCTTGCCAGAGCCGGTGATGCCGTGGAGTAGGGTGGTGCCTGGCTGCATGGTCTCAATTTTTGCTACAGCTTGCGACTGATCTTTAGTGAGTACAAAATTTGTTCGTTGTCGATTAAAAAGAGAGTTAAGACTATGCGACTTTGATCGTCTTTTTGTGGCAACTCCACGCGGCAAGACCGTCTGTAGGACTGTTGCGAGGGGAGTGGCGTAATAGCTGCTCATCCACTTAGCGGTGTCTACGAGCGGGTTGGGAAGTGGGTTCTTTTCGATGATTTTTACGATAGGTTTCGTGGCGTACTCCGGCTTGTTCGTTTTTTGCATAATGATGCCGTTTACAACTTTTTTGCCAATCTCAACTTGTACGATTGTACCGACAGAAAGAATGCTTTCGTGAGAATACGTAAAGCTCTCGGTGCCAGATCGCACGATAATATTTGGGGCTACCTCGTAGTAGTACATGTCACTAGTATACGTCGTATGGTACTGGTACACTAAGCATAAGTATGTATTTTGAATCAAGGGTACAGGCCGGTACGGTATTAGCAGAACAGCTATTTGAGAAGTATCGCTACGAAAATTGCGCAGTGGTAGCTCTCAGTGATGGTGGTGTACTTGTAGGTGAGCAGATCGCGGAAAAGCTTCACTGTATCCTAACAATGCTTGTCATCGAGGATATTGAAATCCCCGGTGAGAGTTTGAGTTTTGGCGGCGTGAGTCAAAGCGGAAGCTTTACGTACAATAGCGAGTTTTCAAGCGGTGAAATTGATGAATATACATCAGAATTCCACGGCTATCTTGATGAGCAAAAGCGGGAGAAATTCCAAAAAATCAATCGGCTTATTGGTGATGGTGGAGTGATTGATCATGATATGTTGCGGGATCATACAGTTATTTTAGTTTCCGATGGAGTCGACAATGGGGCGGCAGTTGACGTGGCACTTGATTTTCTGAAACCAATTCGAATAGAGCGACTTGTGGTCGCAGCCCCTGTTGCTACTGTGTCGGCTGTCGATAAGTTACATGTGCTTGCGGATGAGCTACATATACTTGATGTAAAGGAAAATTTCATGGGAGTTGATCATTATTACGAAGACAACCATGTGCTTTCTCATGAGGAAACCATCGCGAAGATCAATGAGATTGTGCTCAATTGGCGTTAGGTTATGAAATTTTGTGTGTTTTAGGGCTTGAGAGATGTTGTAAGATTGTGCTATGATGAAAGGAACGAACAGCAACAGGGCTTAGTAAAAGGGAGAGTATGTTAGACGTTTTTATCACTAGCCGAGTGCGCCGCAAAATTGTCGTGGTGTATGCAAAATATCCGGATTTTCACACGCATGTACGTGGACTCGCTAAGCTGATAAAAGAAGATCCAGGCAATATCCAACGCGAGTTGAAAAAGCTTGAAAAAGTTGGTTTTCTCTCAAGCGAAAAACAGGGAAATACAAAGATTTACTCAACTAACAAACAATTTCCAATCTTTAAGGAGCTCCAGAGTATTGTCATCAAGAGTCAGCAGCACCAGTCGAACCGCGGCAAGCGAACTACTGATGTACAGCCGGCATAATGACCGATATCTTTACGCAAATTCTTAAAAAAAGAGGTCTCGATACGCCTGAGAAGCGCGAGGCTTTTTTGAATCCAAGCTATGACGCAAAACACAACCCGTTCCTTTTACCTGATATGGAGCAGGCGGTTGATCGGCTTGTAAAAGCGCATGAAAAACAAGAGAAAATTACTATCTATGGCGACTATGATATCGATGGGCTGACAGCGACAACGATATTGCTTGACGCGTTTGCGAGCTTTGGCTTTAAAGGTGTTGATGCGTTTATTCCGAATCGATTTGTCGAAGGCTATGGGCTGACGGTTGATGCTATTGAGCGGATTGCGAAAACTGGCGCGAATATCATTGTGACGGTTGACTGTGGTAGCTTGAGTGAAAAGGAGATTATTCGTGCAAATGAGCTTGGCGTCGATGTGATCGTGACGGACCACCACAACGTTGCGCCAAAGCAACCGCCAGCGATTGCGGTAATCAATCCGAAACGCTTGTTACAAGACTACCCGAATGAATACGAGAACCTGATTCTTAAAGATAATTCGAAAAAGTCAGGAAAAATCTATCCGTTTCTAGATTTGGCTGGCTGCGGTGTGGCGTTTAAATTAGTGCAAGCTTTGCAGATAAAACTCGAGGGGCTCGAAGACGGGCAAGAAAAATGGCTGCTCGACCTCGTTGCACTCGGTACTGTGTGTGATATTGTGACACTAGTTGATGAAAATCGGGCGAATGTATACTGGGGATTAAAAGTTCTTGATAAAACGAGGCGACCAGGGCTAAAAGCGTTGATGGCGGTCAGCAAGGTCGAACCGGGCAAAGTAAACGCACGCAGCCTTGGTTTTGGGTTGGGGCCGCGCATGAATGCGGCGGGGCGCCTCGAAACGGCGCAAATCGCGCTCGATATGCTGACGGCAACCGACTCTATGCTGGCCTATGAAAAGGCACAGGAGCTTGATGCGCTTAATATGGCTCGTCGGGCAGACCAGGATAAGATTTACAAAGAAGCGATCGAGCAAGCCGAAGAACTCGCTGACGATCCGGTATTGGTGGTAAGTGCGCCGGAGTGGAATCACGGCATTGTCGGCATTGTCGCAGCAAAACTACTGGAAAAATTTAAAAAGCCGACATTTGTCCTGCAGGAAATGGACGACGAGACGAAAGGCAGTGCGCGTAGTTACGGCGAGTTTTCGGTGGCAGATGCGATCCGTAGTGCGGATGATATCATCACGAAAGGTGGTGGTCATAGGGCGGCGGCGGGCGTGACGTTGCCGACGAAAAATATCTCAGCGTTTCGTAAGCGCGTAAATGAATTTTACCAAAAATCAGGCTTCAATCTCGCCGAGGAGCAGAAAAAGCTATTGCCAGATGCAGATGTATTGGCCGAAATTGATCACGTAGGCGAAGAATTGGTGGAGCAAATCGCAGCGCTCGAGCCATTTGGCAATGGTAACCCGCAGCCGATTCTGCATTCTGAAAACTTGGTTGTGCTGCACATGCGGCGCATGGGTACAGACGGGCAGCATGTGAAAATCGAAGCACGTAGTCAAGAGGGTGTGATTTTGCAGTTCTTGGCATTTAACGCACCTGAGCATTTCTTTGTTGAACCGGGTGTTGGAATAGCTGTGTGGTATCAGCCAGATGTTAATGAGTGGATGGGTCGAAAAACAGTCGAGGGTAAGCTGCTTCACCTGGTGATTCTTAATTAATAAAAAGTAAAGTATACTTTACTTTTGTATAACTTTCATGTACTATCAGAATAGGAAAGTTTCCAGAGCAGGTAATATAAAGGGCTAGCCTACGAAAAAGAAAGAAATCGATACAGTCCATAACATGGTATATGAGCACCGCGCGCTGCGTCGTTTGTCGCAGCAGCAGCTTGCCGATGCGGTGGGGGTATCAAAGCAAACAATTTTGATGATGGAGAAAGGAAACTATTCTCCATCATTGACGCTAGCGTTTCGCATTGCGCGATATTTTAGTGTTGATATTACTGAGGTGTTCTCATACGAACACAAGGAGGATGAATAAATGGTTGATCAATTACAGGGAGTAGCTTCCGGTCTTGATAAGTGGCTGGGAACAGACACTTCAAATTATGTAACGTACTTTATTATTGTAGGAGCCATACTTGCAGTTAGTAGTATAACGATGGTGGTATTTCGGCGAATGCTTGGAAAAGGAAATGATGAGCGCACTGAAAAGATTGACCTAAAAATTAGTTATACTATCTTGCTCACCGGATTTATCGCAATGGTTTTATATATTAGTGCAATTACGAAGCAGATCGAACATATCCAACAACTAGCGCTTATCCCATTTGCTGTAATGCTGGTTGCGGGCGCACTGGCAACCATGGCAGAGTATTGGAAGACACGGTAGTTGTCATTGTTGTTAACATCTGTTACAATAGCTAGCGATATGGTACAAGTAACACGTAAAGACGAACGAGAAGCGAACGAGAACATCATCCGTCGTTTCAACCGAAAAGTGCTTCAGAGTGGTGTGCTTTCGACTGCGAAAGCCAGCCAGCGCTTTTCAAAGCCTATCAGCAAAGTGGAGCGCCGTAAAAAAGCGATTATCCGCCGCGCTCGTAAGGCTGACAAACTAGCGAAGATGCGCCTCGGAGTACGCTAGGCCAATGGGTCTTTCGACTCAAATCCAAGACGATATGAAAGCCGCTCTATTGGGCGGCAATCGTTTTGAGGGTGATGTGCTTCGTAATCTAAAAGCGGCAATTCTGAACGAAGAAGTTGCCCAGGGCAAGCGTGAGACTGGTCTCGATGATGCGGAAGTAGAAAAGATTATTGCCCGTGAAGTGAAAAAGCGTCGCGAATCGATCAATCTCTACGAGCAAAACGGCCGCCCAGAGCTCGCTGAAGACGAGAAAAAAGAAATCGAAGTCCTCGAAAAGTATCTGCCGAAACAACTTAGGGAAGATGAAGTTCGGGCGCTTGTCGATGAAGCAATTGCCGCGACTGGTGCGGATGGCCCACAGGCCATGGGGCAAGTAATCGGTGCTGTCAAAGCCAAGGCTGGTAATACCGTCGATGGTGCAAGTCTTGCAAAAATCGTTAAAGAACAACTAACAAAATAGGGGAAACAGAAAAGTGATTTTATTTTTCGGGCCAACTGGTGCCGGTAAAAGTATGCAGGGGCAAATGTTGGCGGTACGCCAAGGCTGGAAGTGGCTTTCGACCGGTGAGATGCTGCGAAACAGCAAAGACTCTGAAGTAATTGAAGTGTTGAAATCTGGTGAGCTGGTAAGCGATGAGCTAACCTACGAAGTATTTGACGAAGCCATTAAGGATGCCAAGGCGAAGAACTATGAAAAGATCATTGTCGACGGCTTTCCGCGTACGAAAGTGCAGGCGGAATGGCTAGCTGATTACATGGAAGAAAATGGTGAGACGATTGATATTGTCGTCGCTCTTGAAGTTCCCGAAAGTGAGATTATGAAGCGTCTTGAAAAGCGTGGACGCATGGAAGATACGCCAGAAACAATTGCGAAGCGTATGAATATTTATCGTCAAAAAATGTACCCGGTACTTGGTACGTTTGCTGAAGATGGTATCAAAATTGTGCATCTTGATGGTACGGGTACAGCCGGTGAAGTACATGATCGAATTTATGCTGAGGTAGTCGGGGATGCAGCCTCCTAAGACTGACGCGCAAGTCCAGGCGATGAAGGATGGCGGCAGGATACTTGCCGGGATTTTGTCTGACTTGAAATCGTATATCCAGCCGGGCATGACCGGACTTGAGGTTGACGTGTGGGTGGCTCGAGAGATTACTGCTCGAGGGGCTGAAGCGACGTATAAGACGAAAGAAGTTGGTTTTCCAAATGTAATTTGCATCTCAAAAAATGATGAAATCGTCCATGGTGTACCGACTGACGAGCCGTTTGAAGTGGGTGACATTGTGAGCTTTGACCTTGTAATAACCTACATGGGTATGAAAACTGATTCGGCATTTACGATGGTAATCGGTGATGAGCCGAAGGGTGCCGTAAAGCATCTCTTGCAGGCAACAGAGCGTAGTCTCTATGCGGGAATCGACGCAATTAAGGGTGATGGAACTCGTATTGGCGATGTGGCAGCAGCAATCGAGAAGGTTCTCGCTGGTGCAAATCTTGGTATTATCCGCGAGTTGGTAGGGCATGGTGTCGGGCAGGAGATGCATATGGCTCCAGAGATCCCAAATTACGGTATGGCGGGCACTGGTGGTGTATTGAAGACGGGTGATACGATTGCGATCGAGCCAATGGCAACACTTGGTGGTGAGAAGATCGACGCGAACCATGCTGATGGCTGGACGATATCAACACGTGATGGCAGTATGTCAGCACATTTTGAGCACACGGTACTTATTACCGAAGATGGCGCCGAAATTTTGACCATTTCATAGAAATCAGGCTATAATCAAGCGTATGCAAGATAATTCTCGATATGCGGTAGGCATCGATATAGGGACGACGACTGTTCGATGTGTGGTAGGCCATATAGATGGCACAACCGGGACACCAACAATTGTTGGTGTCGGTAAGGCGCCAAATAAAGGTATGCGAAAAGGAGTCGTTGCCAACCTTAACGGTCCAGCAGCGGCGATTGATGATGCGCTTGGTGAAGCTGAACGGATGAGTGGTTACCAGGTTAATGCGGCTGCGGTCAGCATTAACGGACAGCATATTCTAAGTACAAAGGCTGACGGTATGATTGCGGTGGGTGCGATGGATCATGAGATCAATCATGATGATATTGTGCGGCTTGAGGAAGTTGCAACTACAGGTAAAGTACCGGCAAATCGGGAAATTGTTGAAGTCGTGCCACATAGTTATCGTCTTGATGGGCAGGATAATATCAGGGATCCTATCGGTATGACGGGGACACGTCTTGAAATTAATGCCAATGTCGTCTCGGTCTTGGCTCCATACCTCCATAATCTCCAAAAGGCGGCAGATATGGCAAAGGTTGATGCGCATGCGATAGTGCCTAGTGTGCTTGCGGCTGCAAAGTCTGTA
Source organism: Saccharimonadales bacterium (SeqCode) (assembly GCA_036405515.1). Taxonomy (GTDB): domain Bacteria; phylum Patescibacteriota; class Saccharimonadia; order Saccharimonadales; family Saccharimonadaceae; genus JASLCR01. Next base: position 21,651 of record DASWXM010000040.1, read on the forward strand.
CTGAGTGAAGCTCAGCTTGAAAACGGCGTGGCAGTAGTTGATATGGGCGGCGCAACGACAAGTGTGGCCATCTTTGAGGAGGGCGATCTACAATACGTTGGTGTTGTACCTATGGGTGGCGCGAATATTACAAATGATCTTGCAATTGGCCTCAAAACAGATCCTGAAATTGCAGAGAAGGTAAAAATCGCACATGCTGATGCTGGTACCCGCGATAGTCACTCAGGGGTAACTCTCAAAGAAGAAGGCCAAACATACAGTTTTGATCTCACCGAAATCGATGAGATTATTGACGCCCGACTTGAAGAGATTTTTGAGGCTGTACAAAAAGAGTTGAAGAAAGCGGGTCGTGCAGGCCGTTTGCCAAGCGGTGTAGTACTGACCGGCGGTACTGCAAATATTAAGAATCTTGCAGATTATGCTAAGTCAAAACTTAGCGTTGCTGCACGCATCGGAAAAAATAACGGCTATGGTGGTGTATCCGAAGATGCGGAAAAGCCAGAATTTGCAACTGCTGTTGGCCTTATGACAATCGACGCGGAGGGCGCATTGCCTGTACAAAAAAATGGCTCATCAGGTATGAAATTCAGTAGTAAGCAGGCTAAAGCCAGCGTGGAAAAAGCTGGTGGTATGCTATCAAAATTGTTTGGTCGTTTTAAGATTTAATTTTTGTATTCAACGATGCTATACTAAGATGAGTAAGTTTTTTGTTTACCAGATAGTGAGGGGGAATCACCAATGCCTGAAGTAAAACCAAGTGAAATTCAAAGCTTTGCAAGCATCAAAGTAGTCGGTGTTGGTGGCGCTGGCGGTTCTGCTGTTAACCGTATGAAAGATGCTGGCTTGCAGGGCGTGCAATTTATCGCTATGAATACCGATGCACAGGCTCTGCATAACTCAAAAGCAGATGTTAAGATTCATCTCGGTAAGCAAACGACAAATGGGCTTGGTGCTGGTGCTGATCCTTCAAAAGGTCAGGAGGCGGCAGAAGAAAGCCGCGATGATATCAAGCAGGCCCTTGAGGGTGCTGATATGGTATTTGTCACCATCGGTGCTGGTGGTGGTACTGGGTCAGGTGCTGGCCATGTTGTGGCAGATATTGCCCGTGAGCTTGGTATCCTTGTGGTTGGCGTGGCGACGAAGCCATTTAGTTTTGAGGGCGAGAAGCGTCGTCAGAACGCGGAATGGGCTGTAGCGCAACTTGGACGTCAAGTTGATACCCTGATCACCATCCCTAATGACCGTTTACTTCAGACAATCGATCGTCGTACACCGCTCCTTGAAACCTTTAAGATCGCCGACGATGTACTTCGTCAGGGTGTACAGGGCATTTCAGAGCTTATTACCGAACATGGTCTAATCAATCTCGACTTTGCTGACGTCAAGGCAATCATGAGTAATGCTGGTTCAGCTCTCATGGGTATTGGTCGTGCAAGTGGCGAAGAACGTGCCGCTCAAGCCGCACAGCAGGCAATCGAGAGTCCGTTGATCGAAGTATCGATTGATGGAGCAAAGGGCGTACTCTTCAATGTTACCGGTGGCTACGATATGAGTATGTCAGAGATCCAAGAAGCAGCTGAGATCATTACCAGTGCCGTTTCTCCAGATGCCAATATTATCTTTGGTGCCACGCTTAAACCGGAGATGGAAGACGAACTTGTTATTACCGTAATCGCAACTGGATTCGATAGCGAATTCTTCCATGAACAAGCTGAAAGTCTCGAGCAACCAGGTGCAATGGTCTCACCTACGCCAGTCGCTCACGCCTCAACAAGCAACGAAGTGGCTGACGAAGAGATTAGCTCGATGAATATGGATCTTGATCAAACCGACGCTGCAGAGCATTTTGCGAGTGAGACAACGACCGATATCTGGCAAGAACCAACATCAAATGATGACGAGGATGATACACCAGCATTTCTACGTCGTCGTAAGAAGAAAACAGAGGAGTAGTCAAAAACATGGCAGGAGCTCTTAATATCGGCGATAGCCGAGTCTTGGAGTCTCGCGAGGTGGGTGACGGAAAAACAATCCGGCGACGCCGTGAGACCCCCGATGGACGACGCTTTACTACCTATGAACGGATTGAAAAGCCCAACCTCGCAGTTATTAAGAAGAGTGGTGACCGCGAATTGTTTGACCGCGATAAATTGACGGGTGCGATCAAGCAGTCGGTGGGTAAGTTCTTTGCGTCGGAGCTTGAGGTAGAAGAGATTGTTAATAATGTCGAAGAGGCAGTGTACGATCGAGGTGAAAGCGAAATTTTCTCAAAAGGTATTGGCGAGCTTGTACTTGATGAACTTGAGCAGAGAAATCAAGTTGCCTATGTGCGCTTTGCCAGTGTCTTCCATGATTTTAAAACACTCGATGACTTTGTGAATATTCTCGCATCACGATCAAGCCGGGAGAAAAACTAATGAGAGCGGTGATTGTTTACCGAGCTGAAAGCGATCACCGGCGTCCTGTAGAGGAATTTCTTCATGATTTTAGTCGTCAGACGGGGAATACCGTAGAAGTTTATAACCCCGATGACAAAGAAGGCCAGGAATTTTGTAGAGTGTATGATGTCGTTGAGTATCCGACGATGATCGCGCTAGCCGATGACGGACAGTTGCTTGCAACCTGGCGCGGCTTACCATTGCCAACTATTTCGGAGGTGTCGTATTATGCATAAGTTTTTGAAATTACTCCAGCCGAAGACCGAAGGTAACGGTGTGTGGTGGACAATGCTGATTGCGGCATTGGCGGCATTTGCAGCAGCTTTCACTCTTTCTGTAGAGAAAATACATCTCCTCCAGAATCCCGATGCAATACTAAGTTGTAGTGTGAACCTGGTTCTTAACTGTGCGAGTGTGATGCAAACTTGGCAGGCGAGCGTATTTGGTTTTCCGAATAGCTATATTGGTATTGCTGGCTTTGCGATCGTAATCGCTGTAGCGATGGGTGGTCTACTCAGGGTGAAATATTCTCGGAACTACCTGGTAACGGCACAAGTATTTTATGGACTCGGGTTAATTTTTGCCTACTGGCTATTCTTCCAGAGTGTCTACGTAATTCAAATACTCTGTCCATGGTGTTTGGTCGTGACCTTTACGACGACACTGATCTTTGAGAGCCTACTTCATTACAACTTACGTCAGAATAATTTTGGACTGAGCAAAGCGAATAACAAAAAAGTGCAAACATTCTTAGACAAACAGTTCGACCGTGTCATTATAGCGGCATGGATCGTGTTAATGGTGCTGCTGGTGATGCTAAAATTCGGCGAAGGCTTGTGGAGCTAGCCCTGTAGTTGTATACTGTAAGGTGTAAATCCGTTTGAGTGGTTATCACCCACGAGGAGCAGAAAGAACGCCCCCGCTAGTAGAATCTGCCGCAGCACTGTGTAAATGTGTAATAAAGTGCTAAGAATTCCTTCTTAGAAACTGGATGGTACCGTCCGTGAAACCCTTCTCGGATTCCAGTGGTTAAGAAGGGATTTTTATTTGGAGAAAATATGAGCGAGCAGCTACAGTCACCACAATACATTGACGCAAAAGCTCCTGATTATGACAGGTTGGCTGAATCACTACGAATCTATCTTGATAATTCACCAAGTGCAGAAGACCTGGCCGGATTAAACGGCGATAGTCTCGTCGCGACAGTTATTTGGTGGGCAAAAGAGGCTAATCAAGCTGACCCGTATACAGTTGTTTCAGAGATTTTTGGTACTGAAGTATGGGAGGCTGGTCAATGGATATGACGTCATCCGAGCATGAATCAAAGTTGGCCTTTGAGATGCGTGCACCGACGATGGACGATGTGCAGGCTATCCGCCGCATGCATGCGCAGGCATGGCTTGATACGTATCCAAATGATGAGCTTGGTGTTTCCTATGATTGGGTGAAAGAGCGGACTGACTCATGGCTTACGCCGGAAGGGCTTCAAAAGTCCCGTGATCACTTCTCGAATGTTTTTGATAATCCTGATCATTTTCATCGTGTGGCAGTTGATGATGATAAGATTGTTGGACTTGTTCATGGGTTGGTGCAAGATGGGCATAAACACCTGGGCGCCCTGTACCTCGATAAGAAATATCACGGATCTGGGTTGGCATATAAACTAATGGATCAGGTAAATGAGTGGTTTGGGAATGACGAAGTTGATCTTGAAGTTGTAACGTATAATCATCGTGCTATCGCTTTTTATGAAAAATATGGCTTTCAGGCCACTGGCAAAGAAAACGAACTTTTTGGAGGAAAGATGCCAAATACAACGATGACACGGAAAGGAAAGAAGTGATGAAATTCAAGCACGGCACACGCAGGCGAGCGCTGGAATATGAAAAAGATTGGGTGCAGCGCTGGAAGCAGGATAAGACATTTGAAAAATCGGTAGAGAATCGGCCGAAAGATAACTCATATGTGTTTTATGACGGGCCACCGTTTATTTCCGGTGTGCCACATCATGGTACGCTGCTTAGCTCGATTGTGAAAGACGCAGTGCCACGCTATCAGACAATGAAAGGCAAGCGCGTCGAACGTGTCTGGGGCTGGGATTGTCACGGTCTGCCAGCGGAACGCTTCACCGAAAAGAAACTCGGTATTCATAGCCGCCAAGAAGTCATCGAATACGGCATTGAAAAGTATATCAACGCCACTCGCGAAAACATGGTGCAGACCAGTAGCGAATGGGAAGACGTCGTGGACCGTATTGGTCGTTGGGTGGATTTCCAGGGTGCGTACAAGACCATGGATAAAGATTACATGGAATCGATCTGGTGGGCATTTAAGACCCTGTATGAAAAGGGCAAAATCTACGAAGGCGAAAAGGTGCTGATGTACTGCACGCTCGATGGTACGCCGCTTTCAAAAGCCGAAGTCACGATGGATGCTGGCGCCTACCAGGACGTGACCGACCCGAGCGTGTTTGTGAAGTTTAAGCTCGAAGACGGTTCAACTCTCCTTGCATGGACAACGACACCATGGACGCTCCCCGCGAATACGGCACTCGCAGTGAACGAGGGACTTGAGTATGTGGAGGTTGAGGTTGACGGTGAAGCATTTATTCTTGCCAAAGAATTAGTCGAAAAAGTACTACAGGATGAAAAACACCAACCGCTCGAACATAAAGTACTTCGAACGCTCAAGGGCAAGGATCTTGTAGGCAAAAGTTACGAGCCACTTCTTGGCGTGAATCGTGGCAAAAATGCCCACAAAGTATGGTCGGCAGACTACGTTAGTAGTGAGGATGGTACGGGCATTGTTCATTTGGCGCCGACCTATGGTGAAGAAGACTTTGCGCTGGCAAAGGAAAAGAAATTTCCAGCAGTGCATGTCATTGACGAGAACGGTTTCTATACGGAAGGTGACTGGAAGGGCGCAAATGTCTGGGAGATTAACAAGCAGATCGCCAAAGATCTCAAAAAGCGTGGTATCGTCTGGAAAATTGATTATATTCGCCACAGCTACCCGCACTGTCACCGTTGTGGGACAAGGCTAATGTACCGGGCGCATCCGAGCTGGTTTATGGATATCGATGGTCAGCGTGAAAAGATGCTTGAGAAGAATGGGCCGATCGAATGGTTTCCGTCTCATGTGAAACATGGTCGGTTTGAAAAGACAGTGCAGCAAGCACCGGATTGGAATATCTCACGTGATCGTTTCTGGGCGACGGCGATGCCAGTATGGAAATCTGAATCCGGCAAGACGAAAGTTGTCGGTAGTTATGCTGAACTAAAAGAGCTTTCTGGCGTGGAGCTTGAAGATTACCACCGTCCATGGATTGATGACGTGAAGTTTACGATCGACGGTGAAGAATATACACGCATCGACAAGGTGATGGACAGTTGGTTTGAAGCCGGGTCAATGCCGTTTGCTCAGTTCCATTATCCATTCGAGAACAAAGAAAAGTTTGAAGCCAATTTCCCTGGTGATTTTATTGTCGAATATATCGGCCAGGTCCGTGCATGGTTCTACTACATGCACGCCATGAGCGTGGCACTATTCGGCGAAAATAGTTTTAAAAATGTTATCGTGACTGGCAACGTCGCGGGTAATGACGGCCGCAAGATGAGCAAGAGCTACGGTAACTATACTGATCCGAACGAATTAATGGATAAGTTCTCGGCTGACTCACTGCGCTTCCTCTTACTTAGTTCACCACTACTCAATGGTGAAGATTTCGCACTCCAAGATAAAGAGGTAGGCGATGTTGCGCGCAAACTCGGCATGATATGGAACATGTACGATTTCTTCACGATGTACGCCGAGGTGGATGGCTGGGAATTTAAGGGCGAGCTAAAAGACCCGCTTGAAGAGCTAAAGAACCCCCTCGATCTCTGGATTGTCAGCCGCGCGCATCAACTGGTAGCCGAAGTCGAAGAGAGTATGGAGCGTTACGACATTCCAAATGCACTAAGTCCGATCTTGCCGTTCCTCGATGACGCGTCCAATTGGTACGTACGCCGTTCACGCCGCCGTTTTTGGAAATCTGAAGATGATGGTGACAAAAACGATGCGTACCGCACACTCCATTACGTACTCATACGTTTGGCGTACGTTCTTGCTCCATTTACGCCATTCTTGGCTGAAGAGCTGTACCATAATCTGACAGGTGACAAAGAATCAATTCATCTCAAGGACTGGTTGTCAGCTGGGCACACTGATACATTAGTACTCGATGAGATGAAAGAAGCGCGTGGAGTGATTAATGATATTCTGTCGCTGAGGGCAAAAGAAGGTGTCAAGACTAGGCAGCCACTTGCGTACGCCAAAGTTGAAACAGCGCATGATTTTCGGCCAGAGATTCGTGAGATGGTAATTGACGAAGTAAATATTAAGAAAATTGATTTTGTTTATGATGAAAACCTCTCAAATAAGCGCGAAAATACTAAGATTGGTGTAGAACTAAACATTACTCCAGAACTTAGACGTGAAGGCATGATGCGCGAAGTAATTCGTCATGTACAGTCAGCGCGCAAGACTGCTGGACTGAACGTTAACGATAGGATACAGCTTTCGTTGCAGACGGGTGACGAGCAGCTTCAACGAACAATCGAAGAGTATGGGGAAGTGATCTGTCAAGAGACGCTCGCATCGCTCGGCGAGACTACATCTTATGAGTCGCTGGTTAAGATCGACGGCGCTGAACTCACGATATTTCTTGAAAAAGCTTGACACTACGCTTGTATAGGCGTATACCAGAGGTATATCTCGGGTCAACACAAACACAATTGAACACGGCATGAGGTACGCTCTTTCCTAGAAAACAGAGAGGGGAAAGTCATGAGCGTTTGTCATGTATCACCGGTGATGAACGAAGTGGTTCACGCCATCATCGACGGAAGTACCGACAGGGGTGAGACGCCTCCAGGAGTGGTTTTGAGCGAGCTCAACAACCTTTGTGTCGGACTCGGCATGGCACGGGATGCGTTGCCGCGTGAGCTGCGAAACCTTCGTGACGACGCACGGCAGCGCGAACGCGATGGCTCAAGCGGCTTCCGTGTGGATGCGCTGTGTGACTTGTTGGTCATGTATGGCCCATGGGCTACTCGCGCCTGAGGTGGCTCGTGTGGCCACCAAGCTCTTCTGTTTCACCTCAAAGGGGTGCCTGGTATGAGCCGGCACCCCTGAAACATGTCCAAAGATAGTGTGGTTGACTTTTTATAATTTTTATGCTTAAATAGAGTGCGTAAACAACTAAAAACAAAACCAATATGTTAGACTTTTTATCTCATAAAATCCATTTGACTCCGCCCGATCCACTTGGCGGTGGATTGGCCGAAGAAATTGCGGCAGAGCGGGCGGAGCCAGAGGCTATCGTGCTCGATGAAGAACCAGGGGAATCCCTCGCTGATAAATGGCAGGAAGCTATTGATGAGTTCAAAAATGACCCTGAGTACATTGATTTAATGCGTTCAATGGATGAGTAATATGCTATACTTTATATAGTAAAACTATTCATATCAAAAGTAGATGAACGAATTATCCGACCAAGAATTTGACCAATTGATCACCCGGGCGATGGATGAGCTACCGCAGGAGTATATTCGCGATATGCATAATGTCGCGATTGTGATGGCAGACGCGCCAACGGATGAACAGCGAGAGCGACTAAAATTACGGGGTAACCAGCTGCTGCTTGGACTTTTCGAAGGAGTGCCACGAACAATGCAGACAGGTAGTGAAGCCGGACTTTTGCCGGGGAAAATCACGCTGTTTAAGCATCATATCCTAGCGGCCGTACACAATGAGCAAAGTCTTTTTGAACAAATTAAGCGTACACTATGGCACGAGATTGCACACTACTACGGCCTGGATCATGGTCATATCGATCACCTTGAGCGCCGGCCTAAGTCATAGATAAGCCTAACTCTTAGCTTGCTGCCATGGTATACTAGAGGCAACCAATATAACTATCTTGTGAGTGGAGTCACAGATTGAAGAGGGGTTGATGAGGAAGACGACGTGGTCCTATAGAGGGCATAAGATACGATTATCACTAATCGGAGTCTTGTTCGTGCTCCTACAGAGTGCAGTGGCGCCAGCTGCATACGCAGCCGGAATCAGTATATCTCCATCTAGCCTGCAGGTACTCAGTAACTCTACGCAGTACAGTGCTGTAGACGCAAGAAATTACGAGCAGCTTACAGTTTCGTTTCACTATAATGCCGAAAAACTTGAGGCAGGTGATCAACTCAACTACGGATGGAAGACTGAAAGTGGAGAGGGCCTGCTCGATACTATCGATGGACGTGCGGAATCGGCAGAGGATGCCGAAAGTGGTAATGATGAAACAGGTAACGTGACATCACTCGCTTTGCCAGCTAGTTTGGCCAATACCCAATTTCAGCTTTTTTTTCAGAATACCGGTACAACATCCGGTACGAACGATCAGATCGACATTTCTTTGATCCAGGTGAATGGCGATGCAATGAAAGTGGGTGATGCTACTCCGCCATCGGCGCCGACTGCATCTCCGGTGCCTGGCACCTATAACACACCAAAGTCTGTCGTACTTGCTTCCACTGATGACGGACCTGGCCAGGTAAAAATCTATTATACAACGGACGGCACGACCCCTGACAAGACAAGCCAGCTATATACCGCATCAATTGAAGTAACTGCAAGCCAAACCATTAAAGCTATTGCCTATGATATCGCCGATAATGCATCGGAAGTGGCCGTATTGATATATATTATTGACACGGCAGTGCCCGTGATTGAAAACGTGCAGTATTCTAACGCCGGTGCGGCCACGAATACGGATGTCACGGTAACAATTACGACTAATGAGGCTGTCATAGCTCCTGAAGGGTGGGTAAAGGAGTCTGACACTGTCTTTAAGAAACAATACGCTGACAATGTAGAGGATTCAGTCATTGTGACGGATCTCGCTGGTAACAGCTCTGATCCGAAACCTATAAAGGTGGAGGGAATTGATAGAGTAGCTCCTACGGTTGCTTTAAACGGCACCGTAGAAAACGGGGCATATACGGGATCGGTATCGTACGAAGCAGCGGATGATAAAAGTATTCAGACAGTTACAGTAAACGGCATTGCTGCACCATCGAGCGGTATACTGTCAGAGCCCGGCAATTACACGATCGTTGCTACGGATACCGCAAGCAATACAGTGATGGAACAGTTGGTAATCATTATCATATCTCCGCCAGCGGTTGGGGAAGCAGTTGCTAAGCCACCTGCAGCATTAATGCCCGTCGTTCCAGTGTCGGCTCCCACGGTTGCCTTGCCGGGCAGGAGTGCTTCAGGTGATGCTATCACTGCAGCAAAGTCAGATTTAGAAAAGAGTATTGCAAGCGTGTCCGATAGAGATACCGTCAAGATAGATGGTCAACCTGAAGACGATGATACCGTGCTCGCCCCGAGTGAAGAAGGGTGGAAGTTGCTCGGTATAGCTTGGTATTGGTACGCATTGCTTGGTGGGCTAGTTGGTGCGGGGTGGTGGTTCTTTAAGGCACGATACCAGACGAGTAAAGACGAATTCTAGTATACTGGTGCTATGACTAAAATTACGAAAGCAATTATTCCTGTGGCCGGGTGGGGAACCCGTATGCTGCCAATCACAAAAGCAATCGAAAAATGCATGCTACCTATTGGTACGCGTCCAGTAATCGACTACGTAGTACGTGATTTAATTGATGCTGGAGTCGATGATATTTATTTTGTCGTAGGAGAGCAAAGCACTCAGGTGCAGAATTACTATCGAAGTAATATCCAGCTCAACGACTATCTGAAGCGTCAAGGTAAAGAAGATAAATTACCACTGGTGGCGCCAATCGAAGGCGTGAAGTTTCATTTTATCATGCAACCAAGCAGCGGCAAGTATGGTACAGCTGTTCCGGTTGGGCTTGTAAATGACTACATAGATGATGGAGAACTTGTAGCGGTAATCATGGGCGATGACTTTATCTATAATCAGGATGGTACAAATGAAATTAAGCGTTTGTTGGAAGCTGCGGGCGATAGTGGCTCAATGATCGGAGTTAATGTACGACGTGAAGATGTATCGAAGTACGGTGTTCTCCAGCTCGATCAGCAGGGAAATTATCAGAAAATCGTCGAGAAACCACGTCTCGAAGATGCACCAAGTACATTGATAAATGTGAGCAAGTATGTGTTGCCGAAGGCTGCAATCGAAGCTGCCGTAACGATTCCGGCAAATCCTGTACGAGGAGAGTATGAGATAACTGATGTTATTAACCAGTACGTAACAAGTGGTGGCGTGATAAAGGTTGTTGAGGCTCAGGGTGAGTTTCTCGACGCAGGAAGTGTTGATGGCTGGCTGCACGCCAACAATGTCATTTTAGGCTAGCAGCCATAAGCGCTATGGTGTAAAATGCAACATATGAAGAAGCATCACGCTAAAGAGATAAGCGATAAACGTTCGCAAGATAAGAAGAGGCATGGCTTTTCGATCGTAGAGATCGCAGTCGTCGTCGTAGTGATCGGAATACTCGCTGGAATTGTGGGTATAATATCCGTAGGTGTGCAACGGGATGCACGTGATCATAACCGCAAGGCAAGTGCAACAGCTATTGCTGAATCTCTGGAGAAGTATTACCAAGATAATGGTGAGTATCCTTCAGTAACATCAATCGCTGACAAGCCAATAAGTAACGTAAGGTCGACACTTGGTATCCCGAGTGGCGATATACTACTTTTTCCGCAGGCGACAGATAAAACAAACGCGGCAATTACCTCAGGGGTCGCAAGTACAACTAAGGTTAAGTATCAGGGAACCGCGTGCACAAGCACTCCGTGTAGTGACTTTACGTTAAGCTATGTAGAAGAAGGCACTGGAAACACTGTGACTATCAAGAGTCGGGCAATCGTTGGAGGAGATCAGATTGATAATTCCAGCTTGCCTCAGGCATCGAGGCCTACGGTATCGGGCAGCCTAGCTGATGATAATATAACTGTCACTGTGAAGGCTTACGGAGCGACCTGTTCAACAGGTGAGCCAAAGTATAAGATTCGCTATGCGACATCGACTGCCGCTCTAGCCTCCGCATCATGGTCGTCAGATTGGTTACGCAATCCTGCGGCAACAACGTTTGTCGGGTCGGGTGCAATACCATCAGGCACAACATACTATTTTGAAGCAATTGCGCGCTGTTTCCTTGGTAGTGCGTCGGGTGCTGACTCGCAGGATAGTGTCGACGGTTCGATTCTTGTACCAGCACCTCCACTGCCGACACCAGGTGATCCTGCAATTGCTCAAAGTACAAGTGGTGCGACGACAACATGGTCATGGAGCTCATCAGGTTCTTGTAGTCCGTATACAAAATACTATCGTATTAGGGTTATAAACTCAGCGGTGCAAAATGTTGCTTGGACAGAAGGGGTGACAGCTACAAGCTACGCGGCAACAACGAATACGGAAGGCGTCTGGTATGAGATGAGAGTGCAGGCATACTGTCAGAATGGGGCAAGTAGAGCATATTCAGCAGAGATGACCAACAGGTATACTCGCCCAATCTCTAGCACAGTTGAAGCAACATCTGGCCAAGTGATTGTTGTGAAAAATGGTAAAACGGATATGCAGTTGCAACTACAGGCTACTGGATCTAGCAGCTACTGTGCATCGGGGCTTACTCCATATCTTTGGTACCAGATCTCAAATACACTTTATGCCGGATCAGGACCCGGGGCAGGTGACGGCGGTAATAATGAAATATTCGGCGGCTACAATGGTCCATATTACTTCTATCCTCCGGGTGGCGCATTTGTACTGAATGTTGGTAGCGTTGGCGCAGGTGGCGCAGGCTATGTTAGAAAGTATGAAGTAGCGACAGCGATGGCATGTTACAGAGGAGACTCGTATGTATGGGGCCCATCAACACGTATGGATAGATACGGAAATGCATGGGTAATTACGGCAAGAAACGTAGATGCGGGTAAGTCTGGCTCATGGCAGCGTGCCTGCCAAGGGCACAACCGTCTGGGTGCATGGAATCCATCTAGCCAAAGACCTGATATGCCAGACCAGCTTGGTCGCTGGAAGACTGCGTTAGCGGACGGAGATGGTTGGTGTACAAACTGGGGTCCGGGAGCACCAATATAATGGGAGAAAATATGAAGAAGCGAATTATTATTCTCATTGTGATAGGGCTTGTGCTTGCAGTAGCTGCTGCTGGGGCTACATGGTATGTGGTGTCCACACAGGTTGTTAAGAAAGATGGTCCGGCTACGCCTACAGAGCCACTATCTCCATACAAGCAAACAGTTAAATCGGGAACTGATGCCGAGAAGAGCGGCAAGACTAAGGATGCATTGGCCTCATACAAGAAGGCTCGTACGATGTGCAAGGATGATGATACGAATTGCAAGCTTGATATGGACATGAAGATTAAGTTGATGGAGCTTGCGTTGAAGCAAGAGGGCGTCAAGCCATCAACGGCGCCAAAACCGCTTGCAGGCATGACGGAATCAAAAAAGTAGCCGTCGTTCACTCTAAAAGGTTGAGCCCCGCCCGTTAAGGGAGCGAGGCTCAACCTTTTAGGGCAGGGCAGGGGTCTGCTATGCTAGCGAGACCGCTGATCTACTGTGCGAATAGACGTGGCCTCAATGGTCAGATGATACAGCCGACCTCCACGTACGGTGTAGTCTGAGGTGATGAGGACCCGATGCGGTGTCAGTTCATCCTGGATACGCCGCTTCAGATGGTGCAACAGCTCGTTCATCGGCCGACCAAAAGGCCGATCACGAAACGCATCCAAGTGCTTGAGGTCAGTGACCATCGCGGAAGCGACATCTTGGATGTCAAGCGTCTCCTTGAGCTGTCGGGTAAGCTCTTTTGCGCATTCGCGCCGTGTCTTGCGACCGATCCAGCCAAGTGAGTAACGAAATGCCACAAACGATCCTCTCTCTGGTGATAGACAGACAATGAGTAGCATAGCAAATCTCGGGACGTGCCACAACATGAAAGCTTTGTGAGGTTGTAACATGACACACCTGATCGAGAAGTTGTTTGAAACGATTGTCAATCTATCCTCAATCTGTTACAATAGTTCAGATTGAAAAGCTAAAGTAAGAAAAGGAAGCTATGAAAGCAGTCGTTAAAGTTGGCGGTAAGCAATATATCGTCCGCGAAAAAGAGACCCTCCTGGTGGACCGCCTCCCGGATGGAACAAAAGAGCTCGATCTCGACGTACTCATGCTTGTTGATGGTGAGAAATCTACTATTGGCACGCCACTCGTCAAAGGTGCGAAGCTCAAAGCCACAGTGGTAGAGGAAGAAGTCAAGGGTGACAAGATCCGTGTGATCCGCTACAAAGCAAAGAAGCGTGTACACAAGGAAAACGGACACCGCCAAAAGTACACTCGTATCGAAATCGGCAAGATTGCGAAATAAGTTGCTCTAACAGAGATAAAAAAGGCTGCAGATATGCAGCCTTTTTTGCTGCTCATGCTATACTTATATGCAGATGAGCGAGGGAAATAAACAGCCTATTGTGATCGCGGTCACAAATCAGAAGGGTGGCGTCGGTAAGACGACAACCGCTGTCAATGTTGCCTATTATCTTGCGAAGGCTGGCAAGAAAACACTACTGATTGACTTTGACCCCCAGGGAAACGCCACGAGCGGACTTGGGATTGATAAGCAAAAGCTTGAAGACGGCACGATGAGCGAAGTGATGCTTGGGTCACGGCAGCTTGGGCATGTGATTGTCACCACCAGGCACAAGAACCTCTCGATTGCACCAGCGACGCCGCTTCTAGCAAATACAGAGGTGGAGATAGCCAAAGAGCAGCGACGATTTACACGATTGCGTGATGCGATCCGGTCAACTGATGATTATGACGTCATTCTGATTGACTGCCCGCCAAGCCTGAGTCTTTTGACGGTAAACGGGCTAATCGCGGCACGATATATACTGCTACCTGTGCAGGCGGAGTTTTATGCGCTTGAAGGCCTTGGGCAACTACTGGAGACAATGAAACTCATCCGAAAGAACATGAACCCAACGCTTGATCTCGTCGGAGTCTTGCCGACTATGGTTGACTCACGCACTACGCTGAGTCAACAAGTGCATGAAGAAATCAAGAAACATTTTCCTGGCAAGGTATTTAAAACAGTGATTCCGCGTAATATTCGTCTTGCCGAGGCACCAAGCCACGGGGTGCCGGTAGGAAGTTATGATCGATTCTCAAAGGGTGCTCGGGCATACAAGGCGCTCACGAAAGAGGTGATGGAAAGGATAGGATTATAGTCATGGCGGCGAAAAAAGGACTTGGCCGAGGATTTGAGTCGTTGATTCCAACTGATCTGCTTGACGAGTCATTTGATCCAACGGCTGCAGATGATAAGACGGTCAGTGAGCTTAGGCATGTCAAACTGACAGAAATCGACGGTGACAAAGAACAGCCAAGGAAGCATTTTGATGAGGTGGCGCTTGCGGAGCTCAGGGAATCAATCATGCAGCATGGCGTCTTGCAGCCTATTGTCGTAACACCTAAGCATGGAAGATATATTATCGTCGCTGGTGAGCGGCGTTTTCGTGCTAGTCAATCTGCAGGGCTGAAGACGATCCCAGCATTGGTGCGTACTCTTAGTGATCAGCACAAGCTCGAGCTCGCCTTGATTGAGAACATCCAACGGCGTGATCTTAATGCGCTTGAAACCGCGACAGCGTATGCAAAGTTACGAGATCAATTTAATATGACGCTTGACCAAATCGGCAAGAGTGTCGGCGGTAAGTCGGTGAGCGCTGTCAGCAATACGTTGCGACTACTCAGACTTCCGAAGCTAGTCCAGAAAGCAGTTGTAGAAGGGGATATTACTGAGGGTCAGGCACGTCCGCTGGTTGATATGGATGAAAAACTAGCACTTGAACTGCTCCCGCAGATTATTCAGGAAGGAATGAGTGCTAGGAAGATTGAACTTCTTGCGCGCGGGGCTAAAGCCAAGAAAGCACCAGCGCTTAAAAAGAGCGACGAGCCATTTGGCAGAGAGCGAAAAGAGCTTGAGGACTATCTAAAGACAAACGTCCGTGTAACGACTACGAATCGTGGTGCGGGGCAGATTGTTATACGTTTCAAAGACGCCGAAGAGTTTGAGCGAATTCGTAAGACGCTATTGTAGACGCTGCTAGAATCCACGGATCTGGTTGAATGGGAATATGCGAAGACTAACTGGTCCTATGACGTCAAAAAGTGGGATAAATCCAAGGCCATTGCGTGAATCGAGTGAATTGTTTCCGTCGCGGTGGTCGCCACTGACAAACAATGTTCCGCTTGGAACAGTCCAGTCACCTTGACCGGTTGTTGGTGTGCGTGGCTCACCGTGATTCTCGTCATCGGGGTTAAAGCCTTGCGGATGCTTGTCATTATAGACGGTGTAATGTCCATCTTTCAGAACTACGCGTTCATCTTCAAATGCAATTACTCTTTTGACGATATATTCTTCGCGCTGAGTGCTCTCATCGAAATTGGGGTTCTTGAATACAATAATCTGACCGCGTTCGGGTATGTAAGATTTATTCTGAATTTGAGTCCAAGTTACGGGTAGGCGACTAACAATAAGCCGGTCTCCACCATGCATAGTATCTTCCATGCTACGTCCCTCGACGTTGAAACTGCGAAAAATGAAGGTATTGATGAATAATGTACCAATAATAACACACGTAACAAAGAATACGACGCCGAGTGCGTCTTTAAAGCCCTGATGGCGATCGAGAAAACGTGTTTGCACTAAACTATTGTACTACGAAGTGGGTGTTATGCACGAACGGTTTACATAATCAGAGCAATGCTTTTAATCTACTAGAAAACATCAGTCATCGACTTTTGCTTTGAGTGTATAGTAACACCCATCGCTAGAGCGATTATTACCCAGATGTGGACGATATTTGCATTACCTGAAAAGAAATTCATCTGTACCAGTAGTCCGACAATAAGTGAGAGGAGAAGCCATTGTCTTTGTCTTGTAAGATGCCATAAAAGCAGGGCGGTAAAAGTTATAAACAAGAGTGTACCAATGATGCCGGTTTCGGCGAGTAGTTCAAGGTAATAGTTATTGACGATTACACCTGGCTGTGACGGGTTAAGGCTTGTGCCGAAGCCACCAACACCTACGCCAAAAAGCGTTGTCTGAGGATTAGTCCGCCATGTATTGAATGCCATACTACTCATCGAGAGCCGAGAATTAGTAGAGCTCGGTATGTATCCTGATGATCGAATCGCTTCTTTTGGCGCTGACGGAGTATTGACAGGCGAAGCAGATGGGTGGCTAAGATCGATCACTCCGAGTGTTAGTTGACTAATCGTCTTACTGACAGCCTTTTGTCCGCTAATAGTATCGGGACGCATCTCAGCGAATATAAAAGTGGTACTTAGTGAGACTATGATAGATACCACGATTGTGAATGTTGTCCAACCAGCTACTGAGAGTGAGGGGCGACGAGCAAGTATCGTGAGCAGTACACAGCCGATAATTGATGCAATAAGCGCTCCTCGCGAAAGTGTGAGCGATAGTAAGAGTACGCTACTGCCGAGTATGAGATAGTGTGTTCTTCGGGGTGTTTTTTCGAGAATATGCCAAAGTGACCATAGTAGAGGAAGTATTAGTAGATTGCCAAGAAATTGAGGTTCGAGCATAAAGGCTGTCGGACGGGCAATACCGAAAACTTCGCCAGAGTACATAGTGGGTAGGCCAGTAAGTGTGGGGGAGATAGTGAGTGCATCGGCGATAAGTTGCCAGAGCGCAAAGACACCGCTAAGGATAAATGCCCAGGCACTAAGCCTCGCAAGCAGCTTTGTCCTTTTTAGTAGGTCAGGAAGGCGTAGTGCGATAATTGAACAGAGCAGTAATAGCGAAGTCATAAATCCAGCGGTAATAATCGCCCTGATGTGATTGGGACTCCATATAGTACTGAGCCACAGATAAGCGGTAAAGCCAAGAAGGATTTTCCATACAGGCGATTGGACTAATAGAGGCAATGATACCTTTAGAAATGGCAAATGTAACGCTATTACTGCCGCCATAAGCAAATAGAGCAGGCTTAAGTCTACATGGACTCCACTTACCGAACCCAAGACTACGACGGGAAGGTAGCCAAAGATAACGCTTGGAAGAAAGGTGACCAAACTCAGGAGCGGAAGCCGATTGTTCAGGGTATTAGAGCGCTTTTTCATTATTATGTACTATTGTGCCTAGAGTATTTGAAAAATACAACACGCTCATGTTTTCTTCGTGTCGACCCTCCTGTATAGTAGATAAAAGTAATTTATGCGAAAGAAGCCTTCGAGTATTGATGGATTTGTACCTCGTCATTCGGGACGCTCGATTGGTGATATCCATAAAACATCGCTTGGGGTATTCGACCGTCAGACAACTATTGATCATGCTGGAGAGAGCCATCGACCGCTTGCTATGCCGAGTGAGCCCTTGCCTAAAGTTGATCGTTCTGTTTCCCGCAAAGAAATTGATGCGTCCCTAAAAGATATCGAAGGTGAAGACGATCGGCCGAGAAGGCGTCGTGGCCTATTCCGTCGTAAGACTCGTGAACCTCAGGGCCGGCGACGGAAAATTGTTAAGCGAATTATGATTGTGATTATTCTGATCGTATTGGTTGGGGTGGGCTACTTAGGCTATAGTTTCCTGAAAAACAGCATGAGCATCTTTAAGGGTAATGTGTTTGATATCTTCCAGAATCAGCCACTTAAAGAGGATGCCAACGGTCGTACTAATATTCTGATATACGGTACCTCGGGCAGCTTTAAGGATCAGCGGCATGAAGGGGCAAGTTTGACTGATACGTTGATGGTGCTGTCAATCAATCAGAAGAAGAAAAATGCGTTTATGTTTAATATTCCGCGAGACTTCTACGTCAACTATGATACGACAAATTGTAGTGTAGGTTATCAGGGGAAAATCAATGCGATGCATTTCTGTTATACGGGCGGAGCAACCGATGAAGCATCCGACATAAAGGGCGCAAGAGCCTTGCAAAAGAAATTCAAAGAGATTACAGGACTTACTTTCCAGTATTATGCCCATATTAACTGGGCGGTAGTGACAAGCGCGGTCAACGCAGTCGGTGGAATAGATGTCGATGTTAAGGGTAATGGGTCATGTGCATTATGGGGTATGCCTGAAGGTAGTATCGTTGATAATAATATGAAGATTCGATACACGCCGGGCAGGCATCATATGAACGGTGAGCAGGCGCTGAAGTTCTCACGTGCTCGTGGTGCGGCAGGAGCATGTGGCCTTGACCAGGGCGACTTTGATCGTCAGATGAATCAGCAGAAGGTCTTAAAAGCTCTGCAGGAGAAGGCGATCAGCGCTGGCACGCTGACAAACCTAGGTAAGGTGACAGGGCTGATGGATGCTATGGGGCAGAATCTCAGAACTAATTTTGAAATGAGTGAAGTACGCACGTTAATGTCACTTGGTAAAGATATTCCGTCAAGTAAAGTAACTTCAATTAATCTTGTAGACCAGGCTAATCCGCTTATTACATCGGGTAACATCCCTGGCGCGGGCAGTACGCAGGTACCACGGGCTGGTACGTATGAGTACTCGGAAATAAAAGCCTTTCTCAATAAAAAGCTCAATGCAAATGAAGTGAGTAGAGAAGATGCTCATGTTGCATTGTTTAACGCGAGTGGCGTAGAAGGCTTTGCATCCAAGCAATCAGAGCGACTCGGCAAACAAGGGTTTAATATAACCGCAGTGGATAATGCACCGGCTGGTAAATATAGCCAGGTTGAAGTCTATGATCTAACGAACAAGAATCCGGCAACAAAAAAGAAGCTGGCATCGATTTATAACACGAAAGTAATTGCAGATCGACCGTCAATTACTGTGACAGGCGATACGGATTTCATCGTAATATTCGGCAAAGCAACTTCAACCGATTAACAGCAACAGGGTGATATAATAGACCATATATGGAGTTTCTACGTCCGTCGCGTCATCGTACGCTTGTGAGTGAAATTATTTACGTGCTCTTGAATGTACTCATGGCACTTGCTCTTTTTGGTATTGCGGTCTCAGGTCTTGGTATAGCACCGGCACTTGGACTGGTGCTCCTTAGTAAGTGGCGCATTTTTGCAGTCCGCGCGCAGCACTGGTATGCCAATTTAGTTTCGAACATGGTTGATGTTATTGTCAGTGTGAGTTTTGTTGTGATGCTCTATCTCGCTACCGGTGCGTTAATAGTGCAACTCGTCCTTACGGCGCTGTATATTGCATGGCTTCTTTTCCTTAAGCCGCAGTCAAAGCGAAAATGGGTCGTAGCACAAGCGGGGGTTGGACTGTTTGTTGGAGTGACGGCGCTCATGCATGTATCGTATGATTGGTGGGCAACCCCGGTCGTGATTTTGATGTGGGTGATTGGCTACACAACAGGCCGACATGTACTTGTTGCCTATAAGGAGCCACACTTTGCTTTATTGAGCCTTATTTGGGGCCTTGTTGTTGCTGAGTTGGGATGGCTATTTTATCACTGGAACTTTGCTTATGAGCTGTCGTTCGCTGCAGGATTACATTTATCGCAAGCGGCAATTATTGTCAGTATGTTTGGGCTGCTCGTTGAGCGCACATATGTTAGTATCCGTCGGCACGGCACAGCGCAGTTTAACGAGATTCTATTGCCTGGACTTTTGGCGGTGAGTAGCATAGTAGTGTTATTGACAGTATTTAGTAGTACGGGAGGGGTATAGTAAATGGATCAACAGACAACATCAACACAACAGGACGATATAGCCACCAAAAAGGCAGCGCCATCACGCGCACCATTTATTACGGCTATTGCTGTTATAGGTGTGATAGCATCGGCCGGTGCCGGATATGTGGGCGGACTCATGGCGCCGAGCACTTCTAACGGGTCTATCGTGAATTTTGATGAAGTTAAGGGAGATGGTAACGCTGTTGTTACTGAAAGTGAACAGGACCTTTCAACACTAATCACGAAAGTATCACCAGGGGTTGTCTCGATCATTACTTCTTCTTTGGCAAGAGATGCCTCGGGTTATACGTATCAAGCGGCTGGCACAGGTATGGTTGTAACTAAAGACGGGTATGTGATGACAAACAAGCATGTCGTCAGTGGGGCCACACGTGCGACGATTATTATGTCTGACGGTACCTCGTATAAGGGTGTGCCTATTGTTGGTCGTGACCCACTCAATGATATTGCCTTTTTGAAAATACCAGACGTAGACAACCTTACTCCACTACAATTTGGCGATTCTAAGACAGTACGTACTGGTCAGAGTGTTATTGCAATCGGTAATGCACTTGGTCAGTATCAGAACACAGTAACAACCGGAATTATTTCTGGATTGGGCCGTCCGGTGACAGCAAGTAGCGATGGGTCTTCTGATGAGGCCGAGAGTCTTACCGATTTACTGCAAACAGACACAGCTATCAATCAAGGTAATTCCGGAGGTCCACTCCTGAATGTAAAGGGACAGGTGGTTGGCATGAATACGGCCATTGCGGCCGATGCGCAAGGTATCGGATTTGCGATTCCAATCGGTGCAGCAAAGGGCATGTTGAAGCATTTAATCGCGACCGGTAAAGTCGAACGAGCAATCATTGGGGTTCAGTACCTCTCAATCAATCCGGAAGTAAAGAGCAGGTATAACCTTTCGGTTAATCAAGGTGATCTTGTGACTGGACTATCAGGCGCGAGTACTCCGGCGGCAAATGCAGGTGTCAAGAAGGACGACATCATCACAAAGGTAAATGGCCAGGCTGTTGGGGCAGGAAAAAGCGTTTCCACTCTTGTGGGTGAGTTCCAGCCGGGGGATAAGGTTGAGCTAACAATTTTACGCGATGGGCAGACAAGGCAAGTACAGCTGACGCTCGGAGCATATTAGAGTTTATTGAAACTGTAGGCAAAATTGCCAGCATGCGTCACGACGAATCCGTGGCGTTTTGCTACGGCAATAATTGACTCCCATTGTCTTGGGTCCGCCTCGAATATTGCGATACCGCCCTTCTTCATTCTATGAGAAAGCTCTTCAAAGCATGACTCAATAATTTGTAAGCCCCGCTTAGTGGCGTAGAGTGCCTCGGGCGGTTCATAACGTAGCTCTGGCGAGTTGGTATCCCAAGCTTCGTCAACATATGGCAGGTTTGCTAAAACAATGTCAGGTGAGTAAGGATATGCCTGTAAGAGATCGGATCGTAACAGTGCTATATCGGCACCGAATGCAGAGGCGTTTTTCTCTGCGATTTTTAGTGCAGCGTTACTGATATCGAGGAGCGTGACGTCAAGCTCTGGATAAAGAAGCTTCGCGGTAATACCAAGGCAACCACTACCGGCGCCAATATCGACAAGGCGTCGAGATTCAAGGGTAGGGAAGCTCTTGGTTGAGCCAAGTAACTCACGAAGTATTGTAATCATTTCTTCTGATTCGGGTCGTGGTATGAGGGTGGCGGGACTAACCTGGAAAAGACGGCCATAGAACTCCTTGTGGCCAACAATATACGCGATAGGTGTGCGCTCGGTACGAAGGTCAAGCCTGGCATTGGCAATCTCCTCAAGTCGGGGCTCAATTTCATCAGCGATATGCGCATGTACATAGGTGCGAGGTTTCTTTATCGTGTGGGCAAGGATAATCTCGGCATCAAGTCGCGGGGAAGAAATCCCCGCATCAACAAGCTGTTTTGTCGCATCTGAAAGCCATCCACCGATAGTCATATTTTCATTATCTCATTTCTTGCACAATATGCAAAATATTGACAAATAAGCTTAAGTGTGATACGATAAAGAATATGAAAAATGTATATGATTCACTTCGTAGTCCAAGGAATCGAAACAAGTTAATTCCACCTGCTATTGTAGCCAGTGTTGTGGGTGGTGTTGCTCTTGCGGCCATTGCAAGTCCAGATAGCCCAGAAAAGGCTCCGTATGTCGAGGTTTCTGCGTCTGCCCATGGCGAGGATGTGATTGGTCGCTCTGAATCTGGCTGGATCGAGGGTGCTGCGACTCGTGCGGTTGAAGAAGCTTTGGAAAAAGGAATAGCAAAGGTGCTCGCAGAGTCAGGTATTGATGGCGGCGCTAGTAGTGTACAGGCAATCATGAAAGATTTACCGACGTATACTAAAGTTGGTGATGCTATTGAAAAAGCTGGAGATGATAAAGATTTTATACCAGATTCAGGAGATAAGTTTGCCGTCGATCTTGAAGTAACCGCAGCTGGGAAAGATATTTCGTACGAAGTTACTGACGCATATATTGTTGACCTGCCTAATAACCAACAGTAGCCGACTGCCACTGTCTCGTGCAACTGCGTGCTATACTAACACTATATGAAAACGCGTAAGCATCTTGGTTATGAGTATTGGTTTGAGCTCTATCTCATGCAAGATACGTACGATACTGCGACGTGGAGTAAGACCCTATTCTCTATATCACAGTATATCGGCTTCTTAAAAAGCTGGCTTCTGATCGTCCATATCAAGGACAATACTGTGCAATTCTTTGTCGGTTCTAACAAGGATATTAGTGGACTATCTAGTAATCTTGATGCTATGGTGCTGCGTCCTATCGATCCATCCTTGGTCTCCCCGCCGTCTCGTTTTAGTAATGAACGACTTGTTCAGCTGCCTACTGATGGAAGTGTACTTGATCTCAGAGAGAAATATCAGGTTAAACGTGGGAAGACACTTGAGTGGGCATCATTTAAGATTCGTACTATTAATGTTGAGAAAGCGCTTACCGAAGCGCAATTTTGCTTCAAAGATGCAGGCGGAACATATAGTCTCGCGCGTAAGCGATTATTTGTATTGCCTTCGCAGTTACTCGCGATTGACTTCCTGAATAATACAAAGTATCTGCGCAAGAAACAACCACAATATCTTGATATTCAGAAATCATTACACATTATGCGTAGCGATGACCTAGGTGCGGTATTTGAAGTCGATACGTTTCCGTACCTGCCAAAGAATTACTACTTACCGCTTGAGAGTTATGATTTTGATAAGCACTCATTCATCATCGGCGCCAGCGGTAGTGGTAAGTCAAAATTAATTGGACTTCTGACTCATAAACTACTCTCTAATGGCATGAATCGACAGAAGTATCGTGTCGTTGTGATTGATCCGCATGCATCGCTTGAAGAAGATCTTGGCGGTATAGAGGGTAGCAATGTGATACGCTTCAAAGGTCAGGATGATGGTGCTGAGCTGTTTGCAGGCGCGGGGACGGATGTGTCGGCAGCGACCGAGCTTACTGGTACACTTTTTAAGTCACTTCTAGCTGATCAGCATAATCCGAAACTTGAACGGTTGCTGCGGTTTAGCCTATATGTCTTGATGACAGCACAAGTAATGAGTCTTGATAACCTGAAGCGATTTTTGACCGATATTGAATACCGCAATCAGTTGCTTGAGCATGTAAAAGGATTTGTACCCGAGAATATTATTAAGTTTTTCGGTCCTGACTTTAACGAAATGCGAACCAAGTATTACAACGAGGCAATTTCGCCTGTCGTTTCTCTTGTTGATGAGATGCAGCTCCAGCCGTCGCTTGGCACTGCAAATGACAACGCAGCTTCACTCGGCAAGCTAATCAGTGCAAATCCACTGACGGTATTTTCTCTTAATAAGGTAAGTATGGGCGAGAAGGTAGTGAAAACAGTTGCTGGACTTCTTATTCAGCAGATTTTCTTACTTGCACAAGCAAGAAGTTTCAATGAGAAAGTTATTCTTATTATTGACGAGGTCTCGGTAGTTCAAAATCCGGCACTTGCGCAGATACTTGCGGAAGCGCGCAAGTATAATCTTTTTGTGTTCTTAACGCAGCAATATTTTGGTCAAATTGAAAAGCCGCTTCAGGAAGCGATTTTTACCAATGTAGCGAATTATTACGTCTTCCGTGTTTCAGAGGAAGATGCTCGCGCGCTTGAGGGTAATCTCACAATTGAGTTACCAAAAGAGTCGCTACTTGAGGAAAAGGAGATTGGTAATAAAGAAAATGAGCTTCGCGTACGGATACTGACATCACTCAATAGTAGGGAATGTTTGTTGCGCCTTACGGTTGATGGGCAGATATTGCCTGGTATTAAGGCGAAGACTATGGAGTTTAAAGGCACGTCAGCGATACGTAATATTGAACTAAAAGAATACAAGACAAATGACCTACCTTCGAAATTCCAAGAGAATATACAGGCTCATAATTCCTTTGCCACGCCAGCACCAAAGACAGATCAGCAGTCTAATGTAGCGATTGAGAAGATTTCTATGGCTGACTTTTTGGCGGGAAAATTACCTACTGATCTTACTCCTGACATTAAGGCATCTAGTTCAGGGCAAGTTAAAACATCTCGTACGCCATCGCTTGCTGATTTTCTGGCAGCGCAAAGTTTAACGCTCGATACTAAAGAAGAAAGGAAAAAGTAGACTATGGACGCGACTCAGGCAAAGGAGACTCTCGATAAGATTGTCGGCGCCGTATTTGGTTATCAGAACCCTTTGAGCCTTGATGAGGCAATGCAAAAATTTGCTTTTGATCTCAATCTGCCACAGCAGGTATATGATGGCACGACGGGTGAGTCTACTTGGGCAAATTCTGTAAATCCATCCCGTTTTATCACTATGGAGAATTCCCAGAAGCGTGCCGGAATTGATGAATGGATGCTGCCAAAACGGCCTCTCGGTTCCATTGAAGATATTTTAACCGCATGGGCAGAGACAAACTACACGACTGCGGCACGTCAGATCGAGTCGACAGGTGTGGCTGAGAGCGATAGTATCAGTAATAGCGAGAATATCTATCGCTCAGCACTCATACGGCGCTGTAAAAACGTGCTTTTTTCAAGAGGTTGTGTGGATTCTGAGTATCTTGTCGCAAGCTCTGAGTCGCAAACTTCGAGCTTTTCTATTCGGGTAGAAGACAGTCAGTTGGTTTCCAATAGCTTTAATGTCGTATGGTCGGCAAAGGTATCAAACTCTTTCTTTATACAGGATTGTTATGATGTTTCTGATTGTATGTTCTGCTCGCATACTGCAGGCAAGCAGTACTGTATAGCGAATATGCAGTTTACGAAAGAGGAGTATGAGCGCCTCAAGCTTGAAGTAATCAAGTGGATCTTTACTTCTTAGGCGATTTTCTACTCGGCGTTTTGCGCTTTGAGCTCTCGTTCGTAGGCGGCAAGTTGCTCAACTAGGTCGTCAATATCACCATTCATTGCCTGCGGGATACCGCTCCGTGAATAACCAATACGATGGTCGGTGATACGATCTTGCGGGTAGTTGTAGGTGCGGATTTTCTCTGAACGGTCACCAGAGCCAATAAGTGAACGACGTTCTGCGGTAAGCTCAGCTTGCTCTTTATCGACTTTGATCTGCAAGAGCCGAGAGCGGAGGACGCTCATAGCCTTTTCTTTATTTTTGATCTGCGACTTTTCGTCCTGGTTGGTCACGACGAGGCCTGATGGCAGGTGAGTGATACGCACCGCAGAGTCGGTCGTGTTGACGCTTTGCCCACCATGACCACCGGAGCGGAATATATCGATACGGAGATCATTTGGATGGATCTCGATGTCGGTTTCTTCGGCTTCTGGAAGAACGGCTACGGTAGCGGTCGATGTATGGATACGGCCCTGTGATTCGGTAGCCGGCACGCGCTGTACGCGGTGTACCCCTGATTCGAACTTAAAGGTGGCATATGGCATGTCGCCCTTAATTTCAAAGATAACTTCCTTGTAACCGCCGTTGTCTGAACGATTTTCGCTCATGAGAGTTGTTTTGAATCCGTGTGACTCGCAGTAACGCAGGTACATACGGTAGAGGTCACCAGCGAAAATAGCGGCTTCGTCACCACCAGCGCCAGCACGGATTTCCATGATGACATTCTTTTCGTCATTTGGATCTTTTGGTGTGAGGAGAATAAATAACTCTTCATCGAGTGAGTCAAGTTTTTGTTCAAGGTCGGGAATCTCCATTTTTGCAAGTTCGGCGAGCTCATCGCCGCCACCGGAGAGCTCCTTGGCCTCGAGGAGTTGCTTTTCGAGTGAATCACGCAGAGTGGCTTTTTCGATAAGTGATTCGAGCTCTGATAGGCGGCGGTTCTTACTACTAAATTCTGGATCATTAAAGGCGTCAGGGCGCGACAAAAAAGCTGTTAAATCAGCTTTTTCTTTATCAAGGTCGGTGATATTGAGATTAATTTTTGGCATATTTTCCTCTTTTAGGGGACTGGAGAATGAATCGGACTAAGCCTGCAAGAATAAAAGGGATCCATATGAAGTAGCAGATAACGAATATTGGCCAAAGTATATTTACTAGACTAATACCAAATGATTGCTCGTCTGTATAGTGCGATGAAGCCTCAATATCTAAAACTGCAGGCAAATCATATAGATTTTGTATCAGAGATAGAGCAAGAAAGGACACGAGCCCAATCATCGCGGGGGCAAAGCACACAATAAGTGTCGTTAGCTGTTTTCGAGTAATTGAATTGGCTTTTAACATGATCTCTATCTATAAGTATATCAAAAGCCGCCATTTGATATTGGCGGCTTTGGTTGGAGTGGAGTTATTTGTCGCTCTTCTTGGCTTTCTGAGCGGCTTTTTTCTTTGCCTTGTTGGCGAGCTCTTGCTTACGAGCTTCGGCTGCGGCAAACTTTGCCTTGAAGCGGTCAACACGACCTTCGGTGTCGATAATCTTCTCTTCACCAGTAAAGAACGGGTGAGAGGCTGATGAGATGTGGACTTTCACGAGCGGGTAGGTGTTGCCATCTTCCCATTTGATTGTTTCGTCCGTTGCTGCGGTTGACTGAGTCAAGAACGCAAAGCCCGCTTGATCGTCGCTAAATACGACAGGGCGGTATGTCTGTGGGTGAATACTGCTTTTCATAACTAAACGATTGTATCTGTTTTTGGTTGAATTGTAAAGAGGTGTGATGTATCATGGTGAAAAGTATAAACGCCAAAAATAAATATCTTAATACGAAAGATTTAAGCAAATGTCACATGAATTCGTTACGACCGAGAGGCATGATGATGGAACCGCAAGCGCACAACTTACCGAGCGAGTAGACGCATTTGTGCAGAAGTATGCTCTCGGTGAGACAGAGCTGGTTTTTCAGGAGGCGAAGGGCAGACTTGATAAGGCCGAACATACGCTTAGCGCCATTGAAGAATTTTCGGAAAATCCAGCGAATGAACTTGAGGACATGCTGGCACAGGCTAAGGCGATTGGTGAGCCAGCAGCAATTAGTGATACAGATAGAGTGGCTGAACTGGCAATTGTCGGTGGTAAAGATGAACAAGGAGCGCTTGCTCATGAACTTAATACCCAGCTTAACTCAGGAGAGCCGGGGGTGGTAATTGATGCAATAAAAGATCTAGGTGTAGTGAATCCAAGTCAGATGTCGGAGCTGGTGGCAGCTCTTGATACTGAGGTATATTTTCATGGTTCAAATTACCCTTTCGAGATAGGAGACCAAATTCAACCTGGTGAGGGTGCTATTTTAGGTAAAGACGGTAAGCTAAACGCATCAGCAACGACCGATGAGCGTATAGCATGGGCATACGCTATGGATAAAGAGAATCTTCCGACGGGCTGGCGAGAAATGGAGAGTGGAAAAAATCTTCGAGCTCGGGTGTATGAAGTTGTTCCATCGGATGGTAGGCCTGCTCAGAGACTTGGTCCACAACGAGGGGAGGTCAATAGTCCGGCTTTTACTGTGGTCGGATTTAGGGATGCGCAGCCAGGACATCAAGGGACAATTCCGGAAGTAAACTGGGCTAAGTATGGTCCTTACAGTGGTCTCAATCATCCAGAGGACCCGCTCTATAGACCAGAGAGTGATTATGTAGAGCTGTATCAACATTCTCCCGATGATATACCTCTTCCTGGGCTTGGTGACAAGTATGTGCATACTGAGCAGGAACGTATTCGTAAAGCATCCGGCATACCAATTATGTAGCATTCTGTAACGGGTGTGGTGTTGAATGGATAGTTCTTTTAGTGTATAGTTAGTCTTGTATTAATTATTAATGAAGCAACGCGTGCAGATATCCTAAAACTTTAGGGCACGCGCGAAGGGAGAAGGATATCATGGCTGTGAAAGCAGATATCAAGGCTCTATATGAAGCCGGTGTTCATTTTGGACACAAAACAAGTCGTTGGCACCCTAAAATGGCGCCATACATTCACTCAAAGCGTCAAGAAGCGCATATTATCAACCTCGAAAAGACTGTCGAAGGTCTCGATGCAGCCCTACCGTTCCTAACACAGGTAGCGGCTCAGGGTAAAAAAGTACTTTTCGTTGGTACAAAGAAACAACTCAAGGAAGTTGTGAAAGAAGCGGCTGTATCAATTGACCAGCCATATGTCGTCGAGCGTTGGGTCGGCGGTATGCTGACAAACGTTGGTACGATGACGCAGCAGATCAAGAAACTTCATGATCTTGAGAAGCGTATGGCGTCTGGTGATCTTGAGAAGCGCTATAACAAGCTTGAAGTGCAGCGATTCCAAGAAGAGATTGATCTTTTGAACTCAAAGTACAGCGGTATCAAGGATCTTAATGGCCAGCCTGGTGCAGTAATTGTCCTTGATATCATTGCTGATGCAAACGCTGTGCGTGAAGCAAAGCGTCTTGGTGTGCCGGTAGTTGGTGTTGTTGACACAAACGCAAACCCAGATGATGTTGATTTTGTTATCCCTGGTAATGATGACGCTATCAAAGGTTCAAAACTACTACTCGACTACTTTGTTGAAGCAGTAAAAGAAGGTGCGGGTAGCGCAAAGAAAGCAGAAGGGGAGGCTAGTAAGTAAATGGCAATTAGTATTGAAGATATCAAAAAGCTAAAAGAACTCACTGGTCTTGGTCTAACAGATGCTAAGAAGGCGCTTGTCGAAGCTGAAGGTGATTTTGACAAAGCACTTGAAGCACTTCGCAAGAAGGGTCTGACAAAGGCTGAAAAGAAGGGCGACCGTGAAACTCGTGAGGGTATCATCGACAGTTATGTACACTCAGATCGTATCGGTGTTGTCGTGGAAGTAAACTGCGAGACTGACTTTGTAGCGCGTCTTCCAGAATTTCGTGAGTTTGCACACCAAATGGCGATGCAGATTGCGGCAATGAGCCCGAAGTATGCAACGATGGAAGATGTTCCAAGTGACATCTACGAAGCGAAAAAAGCTGAGCTACTTGCAAGTGAAGCTTTGAAGAGCAAGCCAGCTGAAATGGCAGAGAAGATTGTTGAAGGTCAGCTAAGCAAGCACTTTGCTGAGCAGGTACTTGCTGAGCAGGCATTCATCCTTGATGATAGCAAGACTGTCGGTCAGCTTATTAAAGAAGAGATTGCTAAGCGCGGTGAAAACATTCGTGTTTCACAGTTTAGGCGCATTGAGCTTGGGGTAACTGAGTAGCAGTTAGATCCATAATTTAATTTAAAAAAGAGCGATATACTCGCTCTTTTTCTTTACTCGTGGCAATCCTGCTCGGAAGTAATTTTAAGCAATACGATATCATCACGTGCTTCTTCATCATCGGGTTGTAGGGGTGCGAGAAGAGGCGGTGATGTCTTGATTGCGGACGCATTAACGCCACTGCTGATAAGTGATGCTTGAACTTTTTTTAGACGCTCGGTTGCTGCTGGTGCCACTTCCTCATAAGCGTAAGTAGTGCTGAGGGAGATAATAATTGATTTTGCTTCATGATATTTTGCATAGAATCTTCCTGCTGATTTTATGAGTGTTTCTGTATCTTTCTCGGTAAGTTCATTGTACTCTGAAGATCCTTCATCAAAAATGATTGATTCGGTGTAGAAGTTATTCCGAGCATCAATCGCATCTTTCATTTCAGTACCGAAGAGATCTTTGTAGTCTTGAGTCCTAAGACAGGCTTGTTGTAACGGTTGAGTAAGTAGGTAAGCAGTAGGGATCAGCAGGATGAGAAGTGTAACGCAGGAAACGATAATAATTAATCGCCGTTTATTTGGTTTTTTTGATGTAGCGGGTGGTGGAATACTTGATGCAGGGGCGGGTGTATCGACATTGTTGAACCATGCTTCTGCTGATTGGTCTGGTGGTTGGTTGTCGTTGTGGCTATTGTAGTCTTGCGGGTACATATCTAGGCCTTAAACTTATTACGAATCTTAGTTATATCTTTATCGGTAAGGCCAAGGCCTTCCTTGAGGTACCTGTTGAGGTCTCCACCATACTTCTTTCTCGCAGAACTCAACCCTGAATTTATCCAATCCGGGTTAAATTCTGCAAGATTAGGAAATGCCTTTGCGCTTTCTGCGTATTCTTTTTTAATCTGGGGGTCCTTTGCACCTGCGATATACATAACCATTGCTACTGTCCAGCCAGTACGGTCTTTACCGGAGATACAATGCACGAGCACAGGCCCTGATGCGTTGCCCATCATTCTTAGTGCTTTGCCAAACTTTGGCATTCGAGCTGGATCGACTACTGCTGGACCAATGCCTGATGTGTAGCCTAAAATATTGAGTCTTGCCGGCTGGCTGACACCCGTGAGCTTCACATCTGCCTTATTGTCTGCTTTTTGCTCTGATGTACGGAGATCGATAACAGTACCGCCCTTAAGAAGTTGACCTAATTTTTCTGCTTTTTTAGGCCCTAGATTGCCGAGGTGTACTGATCGGTATAGCGTACCTGGCTTGAGGACGCTACCATTAGTTGTTACGGATGCATCACGGAAGTTCTTGATCTTAATAGCTGATGGTGTGACTGGACCCTGAACACCACCGCTGCCATTTCCAGACTCATCTTTACAATTGCAGTTTTCATCATTTGTTCGAGCAGTCGGTGTGTTGGTTGCTTCTGGTGCTGAGTAGTCTCGACCAAACACACCTCCCGGGATAAGGAACTGAACAAAAGCCCACATTAGTGCGAACAGGACAAGTCCAAGTACCACATTCGCAAGTGTTTCCTTTGCTTTTGTTACTTGACCTGACTTATCGCCAGCAGAAGAGTAGAGAATCGCGGCATACACAAATCCACCGATCGCAGCAACACCTACGAGCCCCGCCATGACGTTAACTACTATTAACAGAAGTGCCCAGATGGCATTACTATCGTCTTCACCACAACTTACAACCGAGGTGTCGACTCCGCCACAAGCTGCATATGTATCAGAGCTTTTAAGGATAGCAAGTGCTGCGGATGATAGGAATAAACATAGGAAAAAAACAGCTGTAAGAATGAGTCTGTATTGAAAAGTGGGCCGCTTCATACTCTGTGAGTAATAGTAGTACAGAGCTTATGGTTCCGCAAGCTATCAGAGGGAGAGGGTAATAATCTCTGCATCTATTGTGCTGCCGCTGCGTAGATCTGTTGCAGTAATGATTGTTTGATAGCCATTAAGTGCTTTGACGAGCTTGGCTTCGCGATGAGGGTCAAGTTCGGAGAAGACATCATCGAGAAGGATGACAGGTTTTTGTCCGCTGTGGTGCTCTTGGAGCTCAATCTCGAGCAGCTTAAATGCAAGCATCAAAGTACGCATTTCACCTCGAGAAGCGATTTCACCTGCAGGATGAGCATCAAGTGTAATAACTATGTCGTCTCGGTGTGGGCCGGATGATGTATAGCCACGAAGCGCATCAGACTGGCGGGTGGATTCAAGCTTAGAGAGCAGCTGCTGTTGAAATAATTCCGGGTCTATGGAAGCGAACGGTGATACATATGAGGCTCTGACAGCATGGTTAGAGTCGGCCAGATCTGAGTAAAGCCGCGAAAGATGTTGGTTACTTTGGGCGAGAAAGTTAGCACGAGTACGCATGATGGTTGCACCAAGTTCAGCCAGCTTCACATCCCATGCAAAAAGATGGCTCTCCCATATGTCGTGTTGGAGATGCTCGTATTGCTTTAATAGCTCATTACGCTGTAGGAGTGTGCGTTGGTAGCGATTCAGTACAGTCTGATAGGTAGGCGAGAGCCGGCTAATGATGCCGTCAAAGAAGTCACGGCGGCGCTGAGGGCTCGAAGAGAGTGCTCGCAACTCCTCGGGATCGAACAGGACGACAGGAAGGCGTTGGGCGGGTGAAAGACGAGCTGATTTTTTACTTGATATGGAGAATTCTTTCGAAAGTTTGGCGTCTGGATTAACTCGTAGCTGGACACGCCGGAGATCCTGACTGCTGAACTCAAGTTTGATGTCTGTCTGTAAAGTTTCGTGGGCAATTACGTCGCGATCACGTCCTCGAAAGCTTGTGCCGCGTAGGGCAAGATATATTGCTTCAAGAAGGCTGGTTTTGCCCGTACCATTTGCTCCTAATAATAGAGTAGTCTCGGGATGAAGAGAGATCTGACGCAATTCATGCGAACGAAAATTATGAACAGTCAGTGAAGATAGCATAGTATCTAGTATACAAGCATACTTTCACCGCGGTATTACGCTATAATAGAAAGATAAAGATTCAAGGAGATAACGCGTGTTTGATACGAAACCATATGAACAAAAAATGGACAGTGCACTGGAGCATTTCGCCGAAGAGCTAAAAAAAGTTCGCACTGGTCGAGCTCATCCAGATATGCTTGCAGGTGTGCAAATTGAAGCGTATGGGCAACGCATGCCGCTTAATCAAGTGGCAAACGTGACAGC
>DASWXM010000041.1:0-16240 GCA_036405515.1 Saccharimonadales bacterium (SeqCode)
TCATCTGGCTTGGTGCAGACAGCTCGACTTGGGATGACAGCAAGGGCGCACCCCGCCTCGACACGCCGACAACACCAGTTGCACCGGCAGCAGCACCTGTCGCAAATCAGGAAATGCCTGCAGCTCCTGTGCAACCTCAAGTTACAATGCCAACAGACGAGAACACACAGACACCTCAAACACCCCCTACAAATCCAACCGTTTAGGGTATAGTGTTACGTTTCAAAATGACCAGCTCTTGCTGGTCATTTTTAGTTTCGTCCCCGATCTTTAACAAACAAAAAACGCCGACCGGTAGCGAAAGTGTCGACGTTCTTTGTATGGAGGGCCAGGAGGGACTTGAACCCTCGACACCCTGCTTAAGAGGCAGGTGCTCTAACCGGCTGAGCTACTGGCCCGGAAATACTCTAAAGACTATACCAAACAGATGAGATATTGTCTAGAGGGCATCTTTTTTACTGGAAATAAATGCACCCCATTGGCGGACTAGGCGAAGGATTGTCTTAAGTGGCAATTCAATGAGCATATCAAGCGAAAGCGCTACGATATTGACCTGTGCATATTTCTCACTCATGTAGCGCCCTACTACCACAAACGGCATATAGAGAAAATCTCGTACTGTTGTGACGGCATTTTGATCGCTCCCTACAGCTTCAAGTTCGCGAATCATACGACTCAGACGGAAGCCAAGGAAGCTCGCACCAGAGAGGAACAAGAAGAAGATAAAGAGATGGAGTAGTTCAAAATGGAAGTTTGCCCACAAGAGATAGCCTACCCCGCCAAAGACAATTACAAATACCAGGGCATATGCAATGTTATACCCGACACCAAATGAAGTAGACGGTTTGCGCTCAAGCTGCTTTGATGGCGGTTCATAGAGGATCTGTTCTATTCGCTCCGTCAGCCGACGTGTATTCGCCTCACCCGGCAGTATCAAGGTCATACGAAGCAAAATCATATAAATTGGCGGAAATGCGAGATTAATCAACAGCGGAAGCCATACGATTGCCCCTGTTATCAGATAATCATACGGAACCTCGAGTGCGACACCGATCAGTACCTTGGTAATAATCAGAAAGATAACACTCTTGATAATACCGCGATTAATACGGCGTGTTATCACTTCATAGTCATTCGTTACCTGGCTACCAAAATTAGCAAGAAACGTATCTTTATTTCCAAGATCCTGATCAAGTGTTTCATTTGACTCAATCATATGACGCAGCACCCTGAGAGGCGCACCTTTCCGATCGATGTAACGATAAAGCCTCTCAGTCAAAGGAGCGGAGAGAAGCGTATCAATCTGACGGTTAATTGTCACATACTCGCTTTGCTTACCTGGCTCTTTGCCATACACGGCCAGTAGAGAGCTTCGTACCGTTGCATTGTCCGACTTCAAAAGTGCACGATGAATCGCTACATAAAGTGATGTTTCTATTTCATTGCTCGACACAGAGAAAAGTTCGTCAAGCTGGTGATGCTGCACAAAATAGCGATGCACAAACTGCACATACGCATCCACTACTGCCGGATCATTCAGTAGCCACTCTACTTTCACCGCAAGTACATCGAGTGTCCAGTGCTCGACATCATCTTTTTTCAACTGCTTTTGAGTATTTAGTTTCTCGTATGCATCAAAGTAGGTCACGGCGAGTTTGGAGATCTGTGCCACAATACTCTCGGGTAGTGTGTCGTTTTGAACGTACCCAGCCTGTGTCAGTTCGATTACAATCTCTTGGCCACTTGAGTGAATCTGCTTCTCATCTTTCAAAAGAAAAAGTCGCTTATAAAAACGACGTATCGCCCTCTGAAGGAGCAAGTGTTCCTCGGCGTACTCGGCTGCGTTACGCAATTGCTCATATGCAGCAGTTAGTACGCCTCCGGTCTCGGCAACATGGACTGTTCCCTCTTTTGCTTTTGCGGCTATTTTCTCATCTACACGAGCACGAGCGGCCTGTAAAAGCCCGGCGAGATATGCTGCGTTGTCAGATGTCTGTTTCATAAAATTCTGTCAAAAATGGTACACCCGGTACGATTCGAACGTACGACACCTGGTTCCGAAGACCAGTGCTCTATCCACTGAGCTACGGGTGCATACTTCCGATAATTATATCACTTCTAGGACGTCTGCGATATACTAAGAATAGATGAACATTCATACAAACATTCCGCTAAAAAACTACCTCACGATGAGGCTTGGGGGCAATGCCCGCTTCATGACGGACGCCACTAGCCCTGAAGAGCTTGCCGAGATTTGTCGCAATGCAACCGCGCAAGGTCTCACTATTGCGATCCTTGGCAGTGGCAGCAATACACTTGCCGACGACAACGGCTTCGACGGCATAATTATCCGCAACCGAATCATGGGCAGTCAACTGCTCAGTGAAGACGGTGGCAGCGCAATCTACAAATTTAATGCTGGTGAGATCTGGGATGATTGCGTGAAGTTAACTGTCGAAAAAGGTCTCAGCGGCATCGAAGCAATGAGTGCCATTCCTGGTACAGTTGGTGCGGCACCAGTACAAAACATTGGCGCATACGGCCAAGAGCTTGCCGATACATTCGTCAGCCTCGAGGCATATGATATTAAAGACGATAAATTCGTCATGTTCACAGCAGAAGATTGCGGTTTCTCTTATCGCAATAGTATTTTCCGAGGAGACTTCAGTGGCCGATATGCTATCACGAGCGTTACCCTACAACTCTACAAAACGGCACCACAGCCACCATTCTACGACGCACTTCAAAAGTATCTCGATGAACATGGTATCACCCTCTACACCCAGCAAGTCATCCGCGACGCTGTTACTGCTATCCGTGCCGACAAACTCCCTGACCCGGCCCTCCGGCCAAATACAGGATCGTTCTTTAAGAACGCCATTGTAGAAGATTGGCGCATCGATGAACTACTGCAAGAATATCCTGATATGCCTCATTACGACCTTGGAGACAAGACATACAAAGTACCAACCGGTTGGTTAATAGAGCAGTGTGGCTTTAAGGGCCAAACCCTTCACGGTATGCATGTCAACGATAAAAATGCTCTCGTGCTCATCAATGAATCGGCAAGTAGTTTTGCCGACCTAGAGGCCGCCAGAGACGAGATTATCGGCAAGGTACGCGATCAGTTCCGTATTACCATCGAACAAGAACCGCTCCAGCTCTAGAAACCCTTGATTCATCACCGGAAAACGCTTATGCTATCAATATGAGAAGGTATGGGCAGTCCGCGTTTACCCTGGTGGAACTTATGATCACTATCGTCGTGATGGTGATTTTATTTGGGCTTGGCACTGT
Organism: Saccharimonadales bacterium (SeqCode); assembly: GCA_036405515.1. GTDB lineage: Bacteria > Patescibacteriota > Saccharimonadia > Saccharimonadales > Saccharimonadaceae > JASLCR01. The sequence goes on from DASWXM010000041.1 coordinate 3,298, forward strand.
TTCGATCTCAGGCCTTCAGGCACAAGGTAGAGACAAAGAGCGCGCGCAAGATGCACAGACCATTGCCCGTGGGCTCGAACAAGCTTACGAAAAAGGCAATCCGATAGTCACATCAACAAACCCGTCAAACATGATACAGCGAGGCTACTATCCAGGCATCCGCGAGTTTCAGCACGCGAAGGGAGAATGGACTGTAGATGGCCCAGACCTTCCGGCACAGCCAAATATATTTGATCCGGCATATAGTCCTACGAGTGTAACCGGTGGATACATAACAAGACTGCTACCGGGTACAACCGCAGACTCATTTCAGCCACCAAGCAGCAATGGCTACCTGAGCGTTATCTGTGTCTGGAATTGTGGTGATTCAAAAAATACCGCAGAACTCCAAAAAGCTTTTGGAAATCCAGGCGGCACTGGTGCCTATCGAGACGCATACGTATACGAACCCATCGCCGCAAATAATAAGCTATGTTGGGACAGGTCACAAAACTACCCAGGTCTTAATGAAAATGTACCATGCGTAAAGTTCAATCTCTACTGGATCAGTGAAACCGACAAAACAGTCTACCTTGGTATCCCTGGCCTAAAAGTAATAAAAAGCAGGCATCAATGATACATCCCGTACAATCTCGTGAAAATGATGAGCAAGCCGGCTTCTCTGCAGTAGAGCTGCTGATAACACTTATCATTGCCGCAATGTTCATCATAAGTGGCTATCAGCTCTACTCTTTTACATTCGCTCGTGGCACAAGTGCAGGGCAAGATGCCCGGGCATCCGACCTTGCCTACGATCTCCTGCAAGAATATAAAAAAGGCTCTCTCCAAGATGAAGCCAACAGCAATGGATGCACCGAACATCAGTTTGGTAGTTTTAGTGATGACGGAAACAACACATATCTAGGCGTCGATGTAAATGCAGTTCCAGTCGGTGATGTCCTCGGCTCGCGTGATCTCACCGTGACTATGGCTGCCATAAAAGTAGACTGCCCTACCGAATTCCAAGATATGGCTCGCGTGACGACCTCGATTACTTACAAGACGGGATCAACCTCAAAGACAGTGAGCTATGCTTCGTATGAAACACTCTAGACGATCACAGTCCGCGTTTACGCTCATCGAGATGCTCGTCGTAGCACCAATGATGATCTTATTGATTGGCACAGCAATCATGCTTGTCGCTGCCCTCACTGGCTCCGCACTCCAGGCGACAAAGAAAAATGAGCTAACCTATCAAGTACAAAATGCTCTCTCGACCATCGAAGCAAACGCGCAGTATTCCGCAGGCACTATCGCCTCTGGCGTCAGTACCGGGCCTGTCACCTCCCCTCAAGGTGTCAATGATAGCGCGAGCGCATTCGTCTCCGACTCAGGCACACTCGTGATGAAACTCCCTGCCACGACACAAAGCCCTTTTAGCTACGGACGCTCAATCATCTACGCTCAACCAAATTGTAGTACGAGCACGACTCCTTATCCCGTTTACTATGTCTACTTTGTGAAAAACGGCACGCTCTACGAACGCAGTATTCTTGGCAGCAGCATCGTAGGCGCAGCATGTAGTACGCCGTTCCAACGCGGCAGCTGTACTACGGCAGCAGCCGGTGTTTGCCAAAAAGAAGATGAAGTCCTCGCGACCAATGTCGCAAATTTCAGTATCGCTTATGGTACCAACGTCGCAAAAGTCACACTCGAGCTCAAGGAAAGTGTTGCTGGAGAAGATATTGGCTACAGCAGCACTATCTATGCCACCCACGACGATAGCCTCGAGGGGGCTCCAAACACCCCTGCTGTTGGGCAAGCCTATAACAACGACTACACCAACACCTACTCATGGCCAGCATCAGACAATACTACTGGATACAATGTCACGTATTGTATCGGTAGCGACCCTTGCCAAAACGGACCGCAAAATACACTCACTCGAACCTTCACACTACCCGTCCCCCGAAGACAAAATGTCGAAGTACGCGTTGAAGCAATTTCGTCTACTGGCAACTTTAATTACACACCGGCTACGTCTTCTGCTCCGAGCTGGCAAGATTGTACCCCGACAGGCAACTGGGTCAACTACGCAAATACCTACAATACTCTCGGATTCACCATAACATCAAGTGGCGCCGTCGGACTCAAAGGCCTTGTGAGGTCCGGAGATTATGGTGCTACATTATGTACTCTACCGGCAGCACTTAGGCCATCAAACCACCTTATATTCAGTGGCGTTGCGAGTGACCCAAATGGCCAAGGTGGCAACGGCACCGCGCGTATCGATGTCTACACCGACGGAAGAATTACTATACAAGCCGGAAGCAATTCCACCAGCAATAAAAACTTCGTCAGTCTTGACGGTATCATCTTTATGGCCGGCAATCCGGGCTGGACAAGTGGTACATGGGTAAATGGTTGGTATTACAACGGCTCCGGATACGGAGATACTACCTATCCAAATCTCCGATACTTCAAAGATTCTCAGAATCGTGCATGGGTACAGGGACTAGCTACAGGAACCGCAACAAGTGGCAGCATAGCTACACTTCCAGCAAGCATGGTGCCTGTGAATGGTAGCTTACACTACCCGGTTGCGGTCAACAGCAGACTTGGTGTTGTAAACGTAAATACAACCCCTGCCATAGTCGCACGAGCATCTAACGGCAGTAGTAGCTGGGTTTCAACTCAACTTATCTACCAAGCATCAGGAACCACAGGCATGACAGCATTGCCGCTCTACAACAGCTGGACAAACTACAACGCTGCCGGTGGCACATGGACAACGGCAAACTGCAAACGAGGTAATGATGATATTGTCGTACTCCAAGGACTCGTAAAAGGCGGCGCCTCCAGCACTACCGTAAAGATGTCAGATGTCGCCTCATGTGGGTCTATGAATAGTGGTGGACGTGCGATATTTAACGGCCCAAGGGATACCGACGTACAGGCTAGGATAGATCTATTGACCGATGACACCCTGATGCCTATTTCCACTAGCACAACCTGGACATCGCTTGATGGCATCCACTACATCGCCGACTAGGCATATAGTGCTTGCAATCCACGGAAGGTAGTAGTACACTTTTACCATAAGCAGTTAACATAATTTAGGGGGCATAAATACATGCTTAACAACATTAAGAAACAAAGCGGCTTCACAATCGTCGAGCTCTTGATTGTGATCGTTGTGATCGCTATCTTGGCGGCTATTTCGATCGTTGCCTACAATGGTATTCAGAATCGTGGTAAGGCAAGTGCAGAGCAAAGTCTCGCAAGCCAAATAGCTAAAAAAGCAGAAGCATTCAATACTATTGAGAGTTCATACCCAGCAAGTGCTTCTGGATTCGGAGACGGTACTGGTACAACAGGCAATCCTAAAGAAGCAAAACTCGATGATCCTACTGCTGTAGTAGCTTACACTGCAGGCAGTGGATCTGGTGGAGTTGACAATGCCGGTACATATATCAGTGGCTCTCAGAATCGAGTAGTCTACCGCCCACGAACCGGTGGAGCATGCGTCTTCTGGTGGGACTATTCTGCTGGCTCAAAGAAAATAATAACAGCTGGTGCAGCAACTGCGACGGGGACGACTGCAGGTGTTAGCTGTGAGGCTACTACCTAGTAAGAATTGTATCTTTCTAAAATATAAATGGCTTGGCTAACGCTGAGCCATTTATATTTTCATAATCCATATCCTATCCACTGCATAGCTTCTCAATCAGCTATTGCGCACGGCTCTTATATTTAGTACAATTCAACCATAAGTAATAAGGAATTAGGGGGCATCTAAAATGCTTAACAACATTAAGAAACAAAGCGGCTTCACAATCGTCGAGCTCTTGATTGTGATCGTTGTGATCGCTATCTTGGCGGCTATTTCGATCGTTGCCTACAATGGTATTCAGAATCGTGGTAAGGCAAGCTCAGCACAAAGTCTGGCAAGCCAAGTAGCTAAAAAGGCTGAAGCCTGGAATACAATCCAAAGTAGCTATGCAACTTTTGAGCAATTCTACACCAATAGTCTCACCCCTACAGGGACCGGAACTAGCGCTGTAGCTGGTGGCGCTACAGGCCCTTCAGAAGCAAAACTAGACGCCCCAAGTAAAATCCAGCCAGGCGCTGCATCCAACGAAAGTGCCGTTCGGTATGAGCCGTGTGGCTCTTCACCGTTTACGGGCGCTCGTATCTCTTGGGCTGCCGGTGGCCAGACAGGTGTAATCAACACGGGGACAGGCTGCTAACCAGTTCTATCTTCTCAAGCTACTTAAATAATAGACCACCTAATGAGGTGGTCTATTTATAATCAATAGGTAGTTAGCTTTTAGCTGAGAAGATCCGCAGTTGTAGTAAGATGTTATAATTTAAACTGTTCTTCAGCAAAAATCACAAAGACCGTAGGGGTAACTTTACGGTTTCGTTCATTCACAACCCAACAGATTGGAAAAACCATGAAATGGAAGTGCGCAGGGGTCCTACTCCTGCTCTTCTTCGCCCAACTCGTAGGTGGTGCACCTCCCGCGCATGCCAGTTCGACCTACGACGACTACCTAGCAAAGACTTTGGTCCTTGAGCAAAAGTCAGAAGATAGATTCTCATATCCATGCAATTATCGGAGAGAATTCACTTTTGACTGGGCCGACTTCATCTTTGACCCAAATGATGAATACTGGTCATATGGAGGAGAGCTAGGTAAGAGGGCTGAGTACCAGACCGCTTTCAATGACAGCATTGATTATGGTGCGTGGACTGTGATCAACTCTGACAGCACTTCCTTTGACCCCGATGCCAACAAGAACATTACGATCCTGTATAGTCCAGATGGCATTTTTGCAGACTGGACAGGCTCCTCGGGGGAGATTCGTCTTAAGCCTTATGGGGCTGGCAAGCTATATAAGGTATACATGCAGGTGGATAGCGCATGGGGATGCCAGCTGCGCGTATGGCAAGCAGAAAGGGTTTTTAATGAAGTAGTTGGCTACACAGGCAACAGTACCGTCAAAAGTATTCAACTGCTGTTTGCAGCGAATGTAAACTGGTCCTATCCCGTGGGATACGCAGGTGAGTACATCCCCAATTCCTCTCCAACCCCGCCCACAACCCCCTACACTGGAACAATTGACTGCGGGGGTGAGGACCCGGAGTACATGACGATTTACCAGGCCGGGAACAACGGTGCGGCGACACTGACGCCCATCTCACTTGGTCAGGCACAGTGGACCTACAACCTGCGAGATGATGTGCCGTACTCGTTCAACGTCGAGTGTGGCGGAGTGCTCGCGGCACCATCTGGAGCCGTTTCGCCGCTACCACCCACGAGCCATGCGTGGGTGTGTGATGTGTACGGTGATCCACCGCACTACTGCGTGCTGAGTTAACACTCGGCCGCTCTTGCTGAAGAACAAGCCCCCGAGGAGACTCGGGGGCATCTTCAATTGCAAAACTTCATCTCCTAGTGCGGAACCGGAAAGTCTGAGATAAAGCTTTTTGTCTCAGCGCGTAGCCTTGCAAGCTCTGCTTCGTCATCACGAGCATCGATCGCTTGGCGCATCCATAGCGCCAGCTGTGGCATATGCTCTTCCGTAAGTCCACGAGTCGTCAGTGCTGGCGTGCCGAGGCGGATACCGCTTGGACGGAACGGTGGATTTTGATCATCTGGTACAGAATTTTTATTAAGTGTCAGGCCAATCTTGTCGAGCGCTTCCTCAACTACCTTGCCATCAATACCGAAGCTTTCCTGCACATTCGCGAGGATCAGGTGATTGCTCGTACCGCCCGTCACCAGCTTGAAACCTTGCTTTTGCAACTCATCTGCCAGTACCGCTGCATTTTTAAGAATTTGCGCTGCGTAATCTTTAAACTCTGGCTTGAGCGCTTCGCCAAACGCTACAGCCTTGGCTGCAATAGAATGCATGTGCGGACCACCTTGCATACCTGGGAAAACGGCTCGGTCGATGAGTGTTGGGATATTTTCAATTGTCTTTTCCGGAGCTCGTAGTGGGGTCGAGACAGTGCCCTTTGATAGGATCATACCACCGCGTGGACCACGAAGTGTCTTGTGTGTTGTGGTAGTAATGACATGGAAGCCGTAATCAAATGGATTCTCCTTTACACCAGCTGCAATCAAGCCAGCGATGTGCGCCATATCTGCCATCAGCAAACACTGGTCACCCACCTCTTTAGCAATAGCTGCAAATTTGCCATAGTCGAGATCGCGCGGATAGCCAGAGAAACCAGCTAGGATAATCTTTGGTTTGTGCTCGAGTGCCAGCTCGCGCAGGTGTTCGTAGTCAATCTCACCGGTTTCGATATTTTTCATCTTGTACGGCACGAAGTTGTACAGCTTAGCGCTACGCGTCATAGGGTTGCCGTGCGTCAGGTGCCCACCGTGAGAAAGATCCATCGCCAGCACTGTATCGCCTGGCTCGAGCCATGCACTGTACACCGCTTCATTTGCCGGTGCACCAGAGTGCGGTTGCACATTGGCATGATCGGCACCGAAAAGCTGCTTGGCACGATCGATCGCGAGTTGCTCTACCTTGTCGGTATTTTCCTGCCCACCGTAGTAGCGCTTGCCTGGGTAGCCTTCGGAATATTTATTGGTAAATATACTTCCCAGTGCCGTCAGTACATCTTTACTGACGTAGTTTTCACTCGGAATCAGCTCTAGACCCTCGCGCTGGCGCTCTTCTTCTGCTTTGATTAGTTGAAAGACTGCATCATCGTTCATCGGTAATTACTCCCCTATTTAGTAAATTTAAAGCCAGTGTGATGCGTAAAATTAGACCATATAATTATTGTAGCACGGCTCGCCGATCTTTACCTTTTATATCGTATGTGATATAATCATTACTATGAGCGAATTCACTTACAAGCAGCGAATTGGTAAGATCATACAAGAAAACCGCACCGAGCGAGGCATGACACAGGCAGAGCTCGCTAAAGAGGTGGGAACCTCTCAAAGCGCCATTAACCGTATCGAAAAAGGCGGTCAAAATCTCAGCGTTGAGATGCTCGGGCGTATCAGCGATGTACTCTCGAGTAATATCATCAGCCTCAATCATGATGGCAAGGTGAGTTTCCGCGTACATGGCGGCAAGCCACTGCACGGTGAGATCGAAATCAAGACCAGCAAAAATGCTGCCGTTGCCCTCCTCTGTGCCAGCTTACTCAACAAAGGCAAGACAACCCTGCGCCGCGTAGCACGCATCGAAGAAGTAAATCGCATCCTAGAAGTCCTCGACAGTATCGGTGTGAAGACAAAGTGGCTTGAGAATAATGACCTTGAAATTATCCCTCCAGCGAGACTTCAGCTCGAAAAGATGGACATCACAGCAGCCAAGCGTACCCGTACGGTCATCATGTTCCTTGGCCCACTCCTTCATCAGTACGACGACTTCAAGCTCCCGTTTGCTGGTGGCTGCAACCTTGGTAAGCGCACCGTTGAGCCGCACATGGTCGGTCTAGAGCCATTCGGGCTCAAAGTTGAGACTCGCGAAAACACCGACTACTACCACGCAAAGGTAAAAGTAGACGCACCGAAGCGTGCCATTATCCTGACCGAGCGCGGTGATACGGTGACAGAGAACGTCATCATGGCAGCAGCACTATATGACGGCGAGACAATTATCCGCAATGCCAGTCCAAACTATATGGTGCAAGACCTTTGTTTCTTCCTACAAAAACTTGGCGTCAAGATCGAAGGCATCGGTACAACCGTATTAAAAATCCGCGGTAAAAAGACTATCAACCAGACGATTGACTATGCGCCAAGTGAAGACCCTATTGAAGCAATGAGCCTTATCGCTGCTGGCGTGGTCACTCACTCAGAGATCACGATCAAGCGTGCACCAATTGAGTTCCTCGAGCTCGAGCTCGCAACGCTCGAAAATATGGGCCTTGAATTTGAACTCTCCGATGAATACCCGGCACGCAATGGCCATACTCGACTGGTCGATATTCATCTCAAAAAATCATCACTTACCGCCGCCAAAGATAAGCTTCACAGTTTGCCATTTCCAGGTATCAACATGGATAATCTGCCATTCCTCGGCCTTATCGCCACCGTCGCCAGGGGTCGCAGCATGGTGCATGACTGGAGCTATGAGAACCGCGCAATTTACTTTACCGAGCTCAGCCGCCTGAACGCATCGATCGAAATGGTCGATCCGCACCGCGTATACATCACCGGTCCTACTAAGTGGAAACCAGCCGATCTTATCGCTCCGCCAGCATTGCGTCCATCTGTCGTCGTACTACTTGCCATGCTCGCTGCGCCTGGCACATCAGTACTGCGAGATGTCTACAACATCAACCGCGGCTACGAAGATTTTGCCAACCGTCTCAATAGCATCGGCGCCGAGATCGAAACTATCCACGATCTCTAGATTTTCATCTGTTATTCTGCTATAGTAGTCTACGATCTTGTATGGCGGATGTAGCTCAGTTGGTTAGAGCGACGGGTTGTGGTTCCGTAGGTCGAGGGTTCAATTCCCTTCATTCGCCCCAAGTTTGAAATAAAACCCCTTTTTATAAGGGGTTTGTTTTATGAGTATGGATTGTAGCCGCGAGTTGGTGGCTCTCTAAATGTTTGTGGGCGAGCATTTGCCGCTTGGCGAGATGCCGAAATTTGGCTTTCAGATCTTTCCGGAACAGAACCTCCATTTGCATTCATCTCTTGCCGAGAAGCACGGCTCTCTGGCTTTTTATAGGTTCGAGGTGATCGTACGTACTCACCGTGAGGTGCAAAGTTTCGTCCGATAGCCGAATGTTGATATGCAGCAATCGTCCTGCGATTCTGCTCTATCTCTTTTCGCTGAGAAAATGTTTGCTCACTCGTAGTACCGGCCGCATATTGATTGCTATGCGTATCGTCCTGTGAAATACCGCCGGTAAATTTATCAAACAGCATATGTTTATATTTTACCATTTTTCTCACTGGCCTCATCATGGTATAATCTCATAAGCGCGCGGGTGTCGTATAATGGCTAATATACCTGACTTCCAATCAGGTGCTCGGAGTTCGATTCTCCGCACCCGCACCAATTTAGAATTTCAATGGATATTGTCGCCTATCGGGCGACTTTTACTTGTTTAGAATCAGGGATTAAAATGAGAAAAGATGGAGATTAAGAAATAGACATGCAACGAGACTTCATACCTTCTTCGCATAAACAACAGCCATCTGTGCTGAGTCTTTTTATCATGGCAACCGCTTTAATTTTTGTCTGCAGCCTCCTATTCGGTGGAGTGACTACTCGAGCCAATACATCCGTAGATACCAACATTACCATCGGCTTCATCGGCGATTCACTTACCTATGGCGCACAAGCTACCAATCCCGCGACTGACGCAGCTCCATTAAAAGCAACTGATTACTTAGGCCCAAACTTTACAGCAATCAATAAAGGTATAAATGGTCAGACGACAGCGAACTGGGCCAACAATAACTGCTCAAGAGGCCCAAGCACATGCTTGGCAGATGCAATCTCAGCATTTCAGCAGGCCAATGTAGATGTCGTTCACATCATGCTCGGTACCAATGATGTTACGACCACAAGACGTGTTAGTCCTATAACTTACTACAATAATCTCCAGCACATCATCAATCAGCTTAAAGCTGCAGGATTCAAGCGCGTTGTACTCGCACGACCAATCTACTTTAGCCCGCAGCACAACACCAATCGAGATCAGCAGTCGCTCAACACCCTAGCTGATGGCTATTATCAGGCACTGCAGGCTTTAGTGCTCAAAAATCATGGATATGTACTGATGGGCGACACGCAGGCATATGAATGGTTTAAGAACCACTACGACTTTACAGGCACAGCAGGCACCTACTACGATGACCCTACTCACCCAACGAGTCTTGGCTATGACAAACTTGGTGAGTTTTGGGCCGCAGAAATCAAGACCACTCTACTTACTAAAACCACTCCGACTAAGGCTTACTGCAAAACAATAGTGGGTTTCCGATGTAGTGATGCAGGCTTTTAGTTTTGGTATAATCATAAGCACTATGAAACCATCATTCCTCATGAAACGAATCATCGGCACCGAATACTTACTAGCTGCTATCCTGACCGCAATATTATTCATCTCATTTGCCAACTTTGACTGGTGGTGGCTATTTATTCTCTTCCCTGTTGTGGATATCAGTGCGTTTGGTTATCTGCAAAATAATCGAGCAGGCGCACTCATGTACAATGTCGGCCATAGCCTTATTGGCCCTGTAGTCTTTCTTGCAATTTATATTTTTGGCGGACCAGACTGGGCGCTCTTTGTCGCCATGGTATGGCTCTTTCATATCTTTGTTGACCGCGCGCTCGGCTACGGCATGAAACATGTCGAAGGCTTTGGCCACACACATCTGGGCAAGGTTGGCAAAGCCAAGCGTGCTTCTAGCTCAAAGAAGAAGACGAACAAGAAAAAATAGCTTATAATATCGAGGTGCGCCCCGGTAGCTCAGCTGGATAGAGCAGAGGACTTCTAAGCCTAAGGTCGCAGGTTCGAACCCTGCCCGGGGTACCAAATTTTTTGATAGCAGAATATTCCATGATCAAGGACAAAGCTAATATACCTGAAGAATCTGACACACTAGATAGCGGACCCTTTTATCATGGCACAAAGGCAGATTTGAAAGTTGGAGATCTATTGAGTGCAGGCTTTAAGTCAAATTATAAGCCAGAAGTCACGATGAATCATATCTACTTCACCGCTTTAGTTAATGGCGCCGGTCTAGCGGCAGAACTAGCAAAAGGAGATGGCGATGCGAGAGTCTATATTGTTGAGCCGACTGGAGAATTCGAGAATGATCCAAATGTTACCGATAAAAAATTTCCCGGCAATCCAACTCGGTCATACCGAAGCACATCACCTCTGAGAATTATCGGGGAAGTAACCGACTGGACAAGGCCGACACCCGAAAGTCTCCAAACCTGGCGCGACAAGCTGGCAAACATTAAAGGGGATATTATCAATTAATGTGTAGTTACTCGCCCCATATGGCATGATAAAGACAAGGAAGAAGATAAAATGAATCTATCGTCACATGGTATTGTTGCTCTTGTTCGCAATGATGAAGGAAAGTTCTTGCTACTAGAAGATTCGAGAGAACAGATGCTCGGGTACTGGGCACCGCCCCACGGCCGTTGCGAAACAACTGATATATCGGAGGAAGCTGGTATAGTGCGCGAAACCTTAGAAGAAACAGGCTTGGCCGTAAAGCCTGTTAAGAAATTACTCACGCAAGAAGCAGATACAAAAGTGAAGACGGTATCTTTTTGGCTCGTAGAGCTCATTGGCGGCGCACTACGAATTGACGAATCAGAAACTTCCAATTATGGATGGTTTAGTATTGATGAGGCACTCCAGATAAAACTATATCCTGGCACAAAAATATTCTTCGAAAAACTCAAAACAGGCGAGCTAGCTTTGTAACCCCGAAGACTACTTTACTCTTGTCATCAACTTTAGATTTGAAACATATTGAGCACAATTGAGGTCAGGAAAACGGCTCATATAGTGCATGTGTTTGTCGACAAAAGTCACCCCGTTTTCATCGTGCAGCGAATAGGTGCTTCGTGTATTGTACTGATCGCTTTGAGTCATAGTGACTAATTCTTGGCGTAATGTGATGCCTACTTCTGACTCGAAGAACTGCTTTATACGTGTATTGATATTTCCTCGAATCTTTAGGCTTAGTATTTTTATTATAGCACAAAACATTGTAAGTACGACCACATTACTGTACAGTGAGAGGTCAACGATAAACGAATAGGACTTTATGGCCAAGCGACGAAACAACCACAGCGCAGATGTAAAACGAGCACGAAAACGAAAGCTCAAATCAAATAATCAGCGGAATGCATAGCCAAAATACCTCTGTTACCGCAGAATAGGACTTTACAAAAATTATCTCTTATGCTAAGATAAAGGTAGTTTTACGTATCTCTTAGCTAATTTTAGAAACATACATAAAATTCGGATGAATGCCCCACTTTAGTACCGGCGATTCATCAACTCGATGAATGAAAGGTTATTCAATGGGACAATACAATAAAGGGCGCTCTTTTGGTGCGCGAAATAATAACGGGCCTCGACATAATTTTAAAAGCCGCGGAAGCAGAGGACCAAAAAAGCAGTACATTAATCCTGCAAAATTCGTCAACAAAAGTGTCAACGAAAAAGTTGCCGATGTATACGAACCGCAGCATGCTTTTGGTGATTTTGCGCTAAATGATATCTTGCAAGGCAATCTAGCAAAGACTGGTTTCAAAGCACCAAGTGCTATTCAGGATCAAACAATTCCTTTCGCACTTGAAGGCCGCGATGTGATCGGTCTGGCAAATACAGGAACTGGCAAGACAGCAGCATTCTTACTGCCAATCTTACAGAAACTATACAAAAACAGGATTCCACAATCAGTTCTTATTATGGCTCCGACTCGTGAGCTTGCTCAGCAAATCGATGATGAGTTCCGTAAGTTTTCAAGTGGCATGAAACTCTATTCTGCAACTTGTGTTGGTGGAGTGAATATCAACGGACAAATCCGACAGATCAAGCGCAATCCGCATATCATTATTGGTACGCCGGGTCGCCTAAAGGACTTGATGAACCGAGGTATTCTACGCCTCTACGACATTGACACGCTAGTACTTGATGAAGCTGACCGTATGCTTGATATGGGCTTTGTGAACGACATCCGGACTATCGTTAGTCAGATTCCAGGCGAACGACAAACACTTTGCTTTAGTGCAACAATGAGCGACGGGGTCAAAGCAATCGTCCATGACTTTATGCAAAATCCTGAGCTCGTATCAGTGAAGGTAAGTGAAACTAACGACCACATCTACCAAGACGTAATTGGCTTTGATGATGACGAACACCGCAAAGACTTGCTCGTTGAGATGCTTCAAACAAGTGAGTTTGAAAAAGTTATCGTGTTTGGCGAGACTAA
>DASWXM010000042.1:0-3840 GCA_036405515.1 Saccharimonadales bacterium (SeqCode)
AGAGGTTAATTGCTTCAGCAGCACGCACAGAGGTGTTGCCTCCACTGACGGCGACAATCGCATCCACTTTCTCGCAACCAGCTAGATTGCCAGGCTTCTGCCCACATCGAATTAAATCATCTGGAGTAAGGTATGCACTGATTGAAATGATCATCAGCGTTAAAAAAATCATCACTCCGAAAATTACCTTAATCATGCTGTGCGCTCCATTCGCTGATATTCATTACTTACCGCTTGTATAATTCCCTCGGCAGCTAACAAGATCTGTTCCTTGGTTGTATGTCGGCCCAACGTGAATCGGAGACTACCGTTTATCAGAGCTTCGTCAATACCTATAGCACGAAGAACATGCGATGCAGTATGTTTGTTTGCCGAGCATGCGCTGCCGGTCGCGACATAAATACCCCGAGCCTCAAGTAAGAAAATAATACGCTCAGCGTCAATCATAGGAAAAGCCATTGAGAGATGGCCCGGGAGACGATGCTTCTGAGAACCAAGTACAACTGACTCTGGAAATGCATCGGTCAATTGCCCCTGCAATAGATCACGCAAGTCTCTCAGTCGAGCACCCTCGCTACGCCGCATCTCACTCGCTCTGTGCGCTGCAACTGCAAACCCGATTGTGCCTGCGACATTCTCAGTGCCGCTACGCAGTCCTCGTTCCTGCCCGCCGCCGACGATATATGGCTCGAGGTGAGCTGATCGCTTTGTCCACAAAAGCCCAACTTGCTTTGGTCCGTAAACCTTCCCAGCATTCAACGTCAGCAGATCGACACCAAGCCTAGCTACATGAATGTCCATCTGATCAAATCCCTGCGAGGCGTCGCAGTGAAAGAGTAGGGGAGTCATATTTCCCTGCTCTGCCCTGTTTCGCCGCTCAGTCTCAATCATTTGTGCAATCCTACGGATAGGTTGCAATGTACCTAGTTCATTATTAGCAAAAGCGATACTTACTAGTGATGTATCCGGTCGAACAGCTTGGCGAATCGCTTCAGGACTAACCATACCTTTTTCACTCACTTCCACGAGCGTATGATCTCGACGCTTTGCCGACTCAAGAACCGCTGGATGTTCGATTTTTGAAGTCACTACATGCCCCGCTATAGCAGAGAAAACAAGATTGATCGACTCAGTAGCACCTGCCGTAATCACAACTTCATCCCCTTTTGCTCCGAATGTTTCCGCCAGCTGCTGCTTGGCAACCTCATATTCACGACGGACTTTCACCGCAGGCGCATACGGGCTTGAAGGATTATAGAAAAATTCAGAAAAATACGGTTGCATTGCTTCTACCACAAAATCAGCCATCGGTGTGGCTGCTGCATGGTCAAGATAAATTTCGTCGTATATCACTTATACTATTATACTATGTATAGTTTGCCAGCACGCGCACTTAACTAAGCTCGCGACCCGTCTGTGGATCGCGGTTATATACTTCGCGCATCACCCGTTCGTAATACATCTGCACGGCCACACCAAAATTTCTCAGCTCTTCACCCTCCAAATAGCTGTAGTTTGCACCATCTTGTGCTTTCAGTATGCCCTTTTGCTGCACCTCGTAGCGTGTCGTCATTGACCGCTTAGTACCATTTTCATTTACAGATTCCTCATACCAAATCCATGTCTTTGGATCAAGATTGAAGAACTTGCGATGATAGCCTTCCGGTATTGGGCCAAAAAGAGTCGCGCCGATTTCACTCTCCAATTGAATCAGCTCACGCTCCGTAAGCTTCTTAAACGGTCGTACTTTTGGCATCTTGAGTAAGATCGCATCACTAGTATCACCAACAAGTAGATTTAATGCTTTTTGAAGTAGTTGAGACATAACTTATGCTCCTGGTGTGATGTCACTTTTTTGAAGTGCATTATGACGTACATACTCGATCCAGTCGCCAACCTGCGCTGCCATAGATACAATCACCTCTACATCAGTGGCTAATTCCCTTGAACGCTCCTCGCTATAAACGCTTCCTTCTGCAGCCTGCATAGCTTCAACAGCTAACTCACGTTCTCTGTTGAATTCAGCAACTGGCTTTATCGATTCCGAACGGTATTCAAGCTGGAACGCAACATCCTCCCCGTTCTCGAGATGAGTCGGGTTGTCATAATTTGGATTTATGCTTACTGGCTGGTAGACCACGTGCTTAATACTCCCGCTTATTATCGTTGACTGTGTTCGGATTTTTGTTAGAGAATTATTCTTCTAAAGAGAATAATATTTTGGCATTTGCTGATGTAGCTCGCGCTAGCTCGTCAAGTTCCACCCCACGCCGTTTAGCGTGATACTCGGCCACATGCCTCACAAATGCTGGCTCATTTACTTTACCACGAAGTGGCACAGGAGTCAAGAAAGGTGCGTCGGTTTCAAGAAGCATTTTTTCAAGCGGAATTTGGTCCCACATCTCCTGCTTGTCTTTAGCAAATGTCGATATGCCATTTACGCCGATATAGAGGCCTTCCGAAACAGCCCTTTCCATGTTCTGAACACTATCCGTAAAGCTGTGCAAAACGCCCGCAAGGCCTGAGAAATTACGAAATATGGGCCAAAAATCATCATATGCTTCACGTACATGGAAACTTACAGGCAAATTGTAATCACTCGCCCACTGTAGCTGCTCTTCAAGTGCCTTAATCTGCGTCTCTCTGGGTGAGTTATTATAAAAATAATCAAGGCCAATCTCGCCTACGGCAACGATCTTCTCCGATTTTATGCTAAGCAATTCCCTGATTTTTTGCCAGCCATCTTTCGTGTCGTGCGGATGCACACCGACTGTCGCCCAAACGCGTTCATGCGCTTCGGCAAACTCGATCGCCTCAGCCGAGAATTGCTCGCTCGTACCGATACAAATCATGTCAACACCGGCACTCGCTGCTTTTTGATAGATGTCTTCGCGATCGGTATCTTGGTAGAACCCTGATTCGTGAATATGACAATGCGTGTCAATAAACATATCGTTACGCTTTTGCGGCTTGGGCTGCATCACCTGTGTGTTGCTGAATTCTCGGGAACAACACGCCTTCAAGCGACTTTACCACGCCTGTCTCAAATGTTGTATGGATAGCCTTCGCCGTACCCGGAAGAAACGGCATCAAGAGGTCGGCGATCTGCAAGAGATTGCCGACACAGTGCGCCAGAATCTCAGTTAAATGGTCCTCAGCATCCGGGTCAGTCTCTCTGGTTTTCGCGACAGCCCATGGCTTTACGTCATCAATATATTTGTTAAGTGAGCGCACCATGTCCCACACCTCATCAAGCGCTTTGTTAAATTCAAGTTTCTCAAACGCCTCATGATACGCTCGCATATCGTGCTCGCCAAGTGGCGCATCACCGATCACGCCAGACTGATATTTCTCAATCATATTCGCCACACGTGAGACAAGATTACCCAACTCGTTGGCGAGTTCCGTATTGTAAGCTGTTTCAAATTTCTCCCATGTAAAATCACCGTCATCCTGTGTTGGAATATGACGAGAAAAGAAATAGCGGAATGCATCGAGTCCATATTGGTCAATTATTTCATTCGGATCGACAACATTACCAACCGTCTTGCTCATCTTTGCTCCACCAACATTCACAAAACCATGCACGAGCAGCTTGCGCGGCAATGTCAGACCAAGCCCAAGAAGGATTACCGGCCAAATACCGGCATGAAATCTCAGAATATCTTTACCAACTACCTGTATATCAGCTGGCCAGTAGTCTTTCCAGTCCGAGTTATCTGGATAGCCAAGCACCGTAATGTAATTACAAAGCGCATCGAGCCATACATACATGACCTGAGTCGGATCGCCAGGTACTTCGACACCCCAGCTCAGGCTTTTTCGCGGCCGTGAAATCGA
>DASWXM010000043.1:0-18741 GCA_036405515.1 Saccharimonadales bacterium (SeqCode)
GTTTGGTGTGCAACGCTTGTCCGACAAGCTTGAAAAGCACGGTATCAGCTCACAAGCGATTCATGGTAACAAATCTCAAGGTCAGCGTACTCGTGCTCTAAGAGCTTTTGCAAATGATGAAGCAACAGTACTTGTCGCGACAGACGTAGCTGCACGTGGTTTAGATATTCCAAATGTTTCACACGTAATCAACTACGACACGCCTCAGACTTACGACGATTACGTACACCGCATCGGACGTACCGGACGCGGCGGCAAGAGCGGCAAAGCACTGACATTTATTAAGAAGTAGCACTCCTTAGCGTACGACGTATTTCACGCTCTCTTCGGTATCTTTTACCGTATAGCACACCGGAGCAATTTTCTTGCTGATGCTGTTCTCTTTTACGTGAGCACACAGGGGAAGATTTGTGAGAGGATCGAACTGATTTGTTGGAGAGATGAACCGCCAGTTGTTGTCTTTCCGGACAGCAAACATACGCGAGCTGAGATCGCCGCAGCCATAGCCGAGCAACACTTGTGATACATCGTCGTTGGCTGCAACAACACTATACTGACTCGGCTCCATATCGGCATGTATCGCCGTACAATCTTCAGCAGCCCTCTCCTCTAGAAATGCTCGCAATGAGGTAGTAGCAGAAGTACTTTTCTTTATGGCCTTCTCGTCTTTGACTTCATATTCCAGCATACCTAGAGTTACGGTCGGAGTACTGTTGCGTATTAATTTTTCGCCTTGGTAGAAAGCTTTTACCATTAAGACTCCGGCAATCATACCGAGCAGCACAGCTAGAATAAGGAAAAAGTTATACGTGTTAATGCGATGTCTGATTGACTTCTTCACTGGTTTTCGAGATTGCTTCTTGGCCATTACCGATACCCTCCTGTGGTTGCCTTGATTCCTTAAGTATATCATTTGCTTTGTCGCGACTACCTAATATTTGCGCCACCTGGTCGTAAGTGATCTCAACAGTCGATCCAGGCTGCGCCTGCCCGCCAAGCACAAGTTTTGCTACGGTATTCTCTACTGCGCGTTGTACAACACGGCGCATCGGCCGAGCACCAAGCCGTGGATCGTAGCCACGCTCTACCAGTAGCCTTTTCGCGTCCTCGGCGACTTCGACGCGAACTTTTTGCTGCTCAAGCGTTTTATTCACGCCACTTATAATAAGATCAACGACACGCAGCAGTTCGTCTTTACTGAGTGATCCAAACGTCACAATTTCATCAAAACGATTAAGAAATTCCGGCTTAAACTGACCAGAACTTATAAGATCATCCACAAACTGCTGCTCGAATTGTTCAAGCTTATAGCCACGCTGAATGTATTCACGAATCCGATCTGCGCCAGCGTTACTCGTCGCAATCACAATAGCATCACGGAAGCTAACTTCACGATTATTTATATCGCGAAGAATACCTTCATCGAGAAGCTGTAGTAATGTCGTGAGCACATTTGGATGTGCTTTTTCAATCTCATCAAGCAGTATTACACTATACGGCTGCTTCATTATCTGCGCGGTCAAACTAGTTGGATCGTCGGCACCATCGGCGATCAGTCGTGCCACATCTTCGTTGCGCACATATTCATTCATATCAAGACGAATCATGCGATTTTCGCCACCAAAGTATACATCAGCAAGTGCCTTAGCAAGCTCCGTTTTACCAACACCGGTTGGGCCAAGAAATAGGAATGTACCGATAGGTCGATTTTGGTTACGCACACCCGCGCGTGCTCGACGCAGTGCATCGCTCACCACTTCAACTGCTCGGGCCTGGCCGATCATGCGCTTATGGATCAGAGATTCAAGATTTAGCAGCTTTTCCCTGTCCTCAGATTCAGAAGCGACACTCACTTTAATGTCCATTGTCTGCTCGATCGCCTGCTGTACCGAATTCATAGTAACCAGTCCGTTCTCGCTGTACTGCGCTGACGACTCTAGTAATTTTAATGCCTGTCCTGGCATTGCAATATCATGAACATAACGCTCGCTCAGACGGTAAGCCTCTATGAGACTCTGGTAAGTGAACGTGACGTGTTGCTTAAACTCAATCATGATAAGTTGATCTTGCATGACACTCAGCGTTTCTTCTCGATCACTCGGTGCAACCGTGATACGATTTAGTGCATTTGCTAGTGCAGTATTTCGTTGAGATATCTTCAGGAACCTCTGCTCGTCCATAGCGAGTATCATACGCAAACGCCCAGCTTCAATAATTGGCAGCAAAACATTCGTGATATCTACGGATCCTATACCTTCTTCGAAAAACATCTGGGCATTATCAAGACAGATGATAATATTTTTTGCCGCGTATGCTTCGCCTAGCACCTCGAGCACAAGCTCTTCAAGCTGTCCGCGACCAGGCGCTGCAGCAATCAATGAAGCTGCATCCAGCATGACAATTTGTCGAAACTTCAAAGAGTTTGGCACGTGAGAATTAGCCTTCATAAGCTCTTCGGCAAGTGCGTAGACAAGTGTCGTCTTTCCTGCTCCCGTGGCTCCAATCAATGCAACGTTCTGGTTGCCCGCTCCCGAAAAATTGTCAATCATCTGCGATAGGGCCTTTTGATGAGAAGTGGTGTCTACGGTTATCATTCCGCTTGCCGACTGGCTGATATTTTGCCCAAACCGTGAAAGGAGAGGTGTATATCCAAACGACCAATCACGCGCAAGCCCACCGGTCCGACGCGGCTTGCTATGCATAGAAATAAGATCAGCAAGATGCTGCTGCCACCTAATACCTTCCACAAGATTATCAAACGAAAGATGGATATGCGCCAAGATTGTTTCGTGCTGTGGATACTCCTTCACAAGCGCGGCAACGATCATACCGGGCGTCAATTCTTTATAACCCAACTTTTCTTGTATCTTAAATGCCTCGGCCCATACTCGCTCCGGCTTCGTGTATTCCTCATCGCTAATCTGCTGCAAAAAACTTGGACCTACACCAAATCTCGCACCAAAAAACTGTGCACCATTTGTCGCTGAAACCGCCGCAACTACGTCCTTCAGCGTACTCTTTTCGTCCAATTTTCCAAGTACTTCAGGGTCCAAGACGTCACTAAGATTTTTTGGTCGTTGTGATGGTGCGAGGTTCTTTAGCTCACCATTCCACCACTCAACAATCATCGCAGGTATGACCGCAAAGCCAGCCAGCGCCCAACCAAGAGATACATCGATCGCAACGAGTGCAATGCCCGATACTAGAAGAGCGAACGCCAATATAGACAATATACTTCTGAGGAACTTATCGAGCAATCTACGATACCGAGCTTTTATCGCACGAGGATGGTGTGCTTTTATGTTTAAGTCCATGATGGTACCCACCCAATCATTGCCATAGCAATACCTATGATCGGTGTAAGTGGCACAACTGCCCACAGCATCAATACAAGCAGGCCAATCACGCTATAGAATAGAATCGCCACGCAGCCCATCAGTATCACGGCCGTACGTATAATTGCGCCGATACAACGAGAAATTGTTCTATCGACAAATGCGCGCCACTTAACCCCAAGCGGACCGCGAACTGATCCAGCCGATATCTGACGATATGGCGCAAAAAGAGTCTTGAGTAAAAGATCAATTGAAAAATAGTCAATCGTCGAAGCCAGACGCTCCTTAATAATAGCCGCCCTCTGCCGCCACCCAGCGCCATACCACCACGAGAGTAAGCCCACAATAAACATAACCCTATTGTACCTCAAGAGCTTGCGGTATAATAGAGAAAATGCCAAAGCCCTACGTAACCATTCTCGGAAAAGCCATCAAAACCGCCATGAAGCTACGCGGTGGCGGATCTGCCTTACCCGGACTGGTAGTCGAAAAGATCGATCCAGATTTTATTAAGGATACATTAGCACAGCTTCCTCAGGGCGTCGTAGTAGTAAGTGGCACCAATGGCAAGACCACGACAACCAAAATGGTAGTAGAGCTGCTCCAAGGTCAAGGTTTGAAAGTGTTTACAAACCGCACCGGTAGCAATTTTACTCGCGGTGTCGCCGCTGCACTACTTGGCGAAGTAGATAACCGCGGTAATCTTGATGCAGATATTGCGGTGCTTGAACTAGATGAGGCTCATGCCGTACACTTCGTCCGAAGCGTTCAGCCTCGTTATTCCCTCTTGCTTAACGTCATGCGCGACCAGCTTGATCGTTTTGGTGAGATCGACACTACTGCGAAACTACTCAAGACTATAGCCGATCAGACAACCGAGAAAGTGATCGTAAACCGGGAAGACCCACGTCTTCTCAAGCTTTGTAAGTCCCTTGACCCTAAAAAAGTTGGCTATTTCGGTCTCAGTCCAGAGCTTCGAGAGACATTCCCAACCGATGATGACATGCGATCAGGCGGCACAACCCAATCAACCGCCATGGCTCCACAAGCGATTAGTATTCTTGCCTCGTTTGAAAATAATACTGCCGAATTTCTCATTGAGAGCCGCAAACTTATTACCTCGCTGAAACTTGAAGGAATCTATAATATTTATAATGCAGCTGCTGCCCTCGGACTTGTCACAACTATCATCGAAACTATCAATTTTGATACCCTCCGTGACAGTCTTTCTACTATAGAGCCTGCATTCGGGCGCGGTGAAAGTATTATCGTTAATGGCCGGCCTGTCGATCTCGTACTGGTGAAAAATCCTGCGGGCTTTCGCCTAAGTCTGAAGTCATTTTCACCAAAAGGCTACGCAACCATGATCGCCATCAATGATAATTACGCGGATGGACGTGACATGAGCTGGCTGTGGGATGTTGATTTTGACAGCCTCAAGGAGAATGGCGTCGCCGCAGTCACTGGTGTACGCGCCTATGATATGGCGCTCCGACTTCAATATGAAGAAGTGGAAGTGGCCTATGTTGATACTGACCTCAAGAAAAGCTTGAAAGATTTTATCGCTCACGAAGCAGGTACACCAAAGCGTATTTACTGCAGCTATACTGCAATGCTCGCCTTGCGCCGCGAACTCAGTAAAATCGCCAATGTGGAGAACGTGTTGTGAGTAATACCCTTCGCATTCTTCAGCTTTACCCAAAAGATATGAATATCTACGGCGACTGGGGCAATGTTTTGACGCTCAAACGACGCGCCGAATGGCACGGCTACGGAGTGGAATTACTTGAGTACAATCCAGGCGACACACTGCCCGAAGATATCGATCTCATCGTTGGTGGTGGCGGACAAGATTCTGGGCAGTCCATTATTCAAGACGACCTACAGAAAATTAGCCCGCACCTTAAAGAGCTAACCGAAAGTGGCACACCGATGCTTGTCATCTGCGGTCTCTATCAGCTATTCGGTAAATTTTTCAAGACGAAAGACGGTGTAATAATTCCTGGTATCGGCATCTTTGATATTGAAACCCACGGTGGGCCCGAGCGACTTATTGGCAATATTATTACCGAGAGCTCCGATTTCGGACAAATCGTTGGCTATGAAAATCACAGTGGTCTCACTTACCTCGGAAAAGATGTATTACCCCTTGGTAAGGTTATTCGTGGTGCCGGCAATAATGGCCAGGATGAATTCGAAGGTGCCCGATACAAAAACGTCATCGGAAGCTATCTCCACGGATCGCTTTTACCAAAGAACCCTCTCATTGCCGACTGGCTAATTGAGCAGGCCGCCACACGTAAGTACGGTGACTTTACCCCAAGTGTTATTGATGATCGCTTTGCTGAGAAGGCACGAGAAGTAGCGCTCAAACGCCCACGATAGATTGCTTTTTATTCTATATGTTATATACTATAGCAAATGGAGTTTTTTAACCTAGAAGTCCAAGCTGTAGTCGAGAACACCCAAGGAAGCATCGCACGCGTTGCCCTTTCAGGCACTAATGCTATCATTGTTAACCATAAGTCCGATATGTTTTATTTTGTTGAGTCGGGTACTGGAGTCATGTTGGTTGATGACACGCTTCACTACCTTTCACCACGAAGCGCGGTAGATATTTCGGCAGGAACACCCTACCAAGATCAAAGTAATGGTCATGAGCCTCTTGTCATGCTCGCCTATGCCCATCCGCCATTTGATCCTAACTCTGTTGAAACAATCTAGCTATCGGCTGACTGTAGCTTCTTTAGTTCGGCAGTCACTTGCTCACCATGCCCAAGTGGCGTTGCCCGCCCATAAACTTTCCGCACCATACCCTCCGGATCGATAATAAATGTCTTACGCAAGATACCTTCACGACCAAACATCTTTTTGCCCCACGCACCATATTCATTGATTGTCTTCCCTTCAGGATCAGAGAGCAATGTAAAATTCAAATTGTACTTTGTCTTGAATTTCTCATGAGAGTTCGGCTCATCTTTTGAAATACCGACCACCTCTGCACCGAGCTGAGTCAACTCATCTCGCGCATCACGAAAACTACATGCCTCCGTCGTACAACCAGGAGTGTCATCTTTCGGGTAAAAGTAGAGCACAAGCCACTTTCCTTTATAGTCCGCAAGCGTATGTGTCTTGCCATCAACACCTTGAAGTGAAAAATCTGGAGCTTCATACGGTACTTGTTTCATATCATCTATTATACACTGGAAATTTCCCGACATTTCCGCTATAATCGTCGAGGTAATACACCTATCGG
Source organism: Saccharimonadales bacterium (SeqCode) (assembly GCA_036405515.1). Classification (GTDB taxonomy): domain Bacteria; phylum Patescibacteriota; class Saccharimonadia; order Saccharimonadales; family Saccharimonadaceae; genus JASLCR01. The sequence continues at coordinate 6,592 of DASWXM010000043.1, forward strand.
GGTGTGGCGCAGTTGGCTAGCGCGCGCGGTTTGGGACCGTGAGGTCGAAGGTTCGAGTCCTTTCACCCCGACCACATACGAATTCACCGTTTTCTAAGAACCCTTGATAGGGTTCTTTTAGTTTGTAATCGATCTCGTACCTCTGTTTAGCCGACCTTCCAAGGTCTTTAATTGTAAGGTTTGAGAAGAAATTTCTAAGGACTATATCCATAGCCCTCATATCGTGCATTTTATCCAAAATAACAGGGATGGATTGGAAAAGTTTGAGATATTCTTCAAATGTCACAATTGAGTCTTTAATGCCGTCACGTTGCGTTTTCAGTAGTTGATACTGACTTGTCAGAATCTTAATCAACTTTTGTTGCTTATCTAGATCATAATGACCAATTAATGCAGGGTTATCTTGAATCAAATCTTTCGCCTTCTCATACTTTGATTCCAAGTCACCTATCCTCTTAGCAAGACTCTTTACGTCATGATCGAGTCTGATAGTTCTATTCTTTAGTTCAAGCTTCGCCTCTTTCACGTATGAGTTGTAGTTCTCTTGTGTAATAAAAAGATACTTTTCGAAAAATTCCTTTACAAACGTTAACACCACGCTAGCCCTGATTCCCGCATTTTTATTAACACATCGAGGATTAGGACATCTGTAGTAGTAATACCAGACCTTACCAGCTCCAGCTTTCTTAGATGACAGGCTTGACTCTAAGTCCTTATGACAATGCCCGCACTTTACAATCCTGCGCAGTAGATCTGCCTTCACCCCATCTCGAAGTTCCGCAACTGAGATAATCTTAACCGAGTCAAGGCTCTTTATTTTATTAAGCTTTAAGAATTGCTTAACAGAAATCATCGGCTCGAAAGAGTATTTCTCTGTTAAGTTTACGAGGCTTTGTCCATACTTTAAGACCCCCGCATACACCGGGTCTCGCAAGACTTTAGACACATCGTCATTATCCCATTTGAAAGGCATAGGATCTTTGCCGTACTTCCTTAACCGATATGCAGTTTGGGTGTTTAACCAATCCTTTATCTCAACCTGCTTAGCCCCATTGAGTCGCATACTAAAAGCTTCTTGAATGATGAGAAAATTATTACCATCTGGCACGAGTTGCCGATCTGCATTGATGAGATAGCCATGTTTCATCTTTCCGATAAACTCGCCATCGTCCTCCGTAGCACGCCTATTACCACGAGAGACGGACTCGCTTAGGTGCTCCGAGTACTGTTTTGATAGAACAAATGACATACCGAGAAGCATCTTCCCAGTTGGGTTATTCTCAAACGCAGAAGTAGCAAATCGCAAATCCTTCAGAGTATGAGTATCGAGAAGATCTATCAACTCACCAGCCTCTTTCATATTTCGAGATAACCTATCTGGATGCCATGATATTAATCCTGTAATCTTGCCGGATTTAATATTTTCAATAAGCGCCCTAAACTCTTTACGAGTGTCAGGCTCCTTTGCAGAAAATCTTTCTTCGATCGTTGCGACAACATTTAGACCATCAGGAATAACGACTCTGTCCATGATGTCTTTAATCTGATCTTCAATCGATCGCTCCTGACGCTCTTCACCTCTTGTCGACTTTCTCGCATAGATTGCATACTTAATAGTCGAAGGGTCAAATTCATACTCAGCCCTATCTTGGCTGGCTTTTAATATTTCATATAACTGTTGACTCGTTTCGATTTGATCCATAGTACTAATAAAGTTTGATACTGCTCACGCTATAGATTTATAACTTAATGACAGTGCCATCCTTTTGAATTACAAACATAGTTTTATCTTCTTCAGCGGTCTGCGGTTCCTCATTCCAGTCCCGTGAAGTTAGTACATCCATCCAATACAAGTTATCTCCTGTATCAATGTCATCGAATTCAAGCGTCTTCGGCTCAAGATCTTCGCTATCCATTAAGTTGTATTATAGCTCGATTCCGCCTGTACTTCGCCTGCTTTCACTGTATCCTCACTGTTTTCCTTCGCAATAAAACCCACCGTTTATCACGTTACCTTCACATTAAATACCTTTATTTATCTTATTATCCCTTATTAAATCGTCTTCCTGTTTAGTGTGGGATATAATAAAAGAGCTTAAACCAATATTCCAGAATGTAGCTCCGGCTGCATGACTTGTGCTATGTAATCGGCACTCGTCAAAAGCATTAAGGCGCAAGTCTGGATGTTGGTTTAAGCACCTAGGCGAGTGTCGATTTTATTTGTCCTCGTTTAGGCGAACAAACCTAAATAGCCCAAGGAGGACTAGACATGGATATCAACAAGAAGCAGAAAAAAGCTTGGTATAAGAAGTGGTGGATATGGGTCATTATCATAATCGTGGGTATCGCCGCTATATCATCAACTGCCGAGAACCAAGATGAGATCAATAAGAAGATAGATAATGCGTCTAAAGAGATACAGGACACGACCACTGATGCAAAGAAGAAGATTGATAACATCAAGAAAGATGAACCATCAAAACCCAGCATACCTGTAGAGTACACATCAGCACTGAATAAGGCGACGCAGTATGCCAATACCATGCACATGTCAAAGGCTGGCGTCTATGACCAACTGACGTCTGAATATGGCGAAAAGTTCTCAAAGAAGGCTGCGCAGTATGCCATAGACAACGTAGAAGCAGACTGGAATGCAAATGCGCTCACAAAGGCGAAGGAGTATCAGAAGACCATGTCTATGTCACCAGAGGCGATCCGTGATCAGCTCACATCGAGTGCCGGAGAGAAGTTCACCCAGGCTGAAGCAGACTATGCTATTAAGCATTTGAACGACTAGCTCTTTACTTAATACTGTAAATGAAAAGAATGATTCCCTGCACCGGTGGATCATTCTTTTTCTTCCCAGTGCAAGAATGACTCTGGTAAATTACCCCGCCTGCAGAAGCAGAAAGTGAGTCAGTATAGCCGCAAGCGGCAGTACTATGTGCAACCAGCCCCACGTCCATACCTGCATAAATACGGACAGGTTAGCTAAAATCGCAAAGACAAAGACAATTTCTAGAATACCGCCGAATGGTCTACGACTATAAGATCTCAACCTTGTCATGTCGTATGGCTCTCTGGACAACAATAGTAGCATCCGTTAATCCGCTTATTCACCCATTGCCGCTTTGCGAAGGCAACGGCTTGATTACTGCTCGCAAAATAACCAAGACGGATACGACTAAGAATATTAGGCGGATGACTGCAGCCGTCGGTGTGCACTTCATGATCGCCGTTAGATTGCTCGTGTCGGTTGATGTAAAAATACCCCATATTCATTTCTCCTTTACATATTTTCCTTCATCCAGTCGGTGACCTCGCTTGGAAGACGATAACTTGCCCAGCCCGCTCCGGTAACCGCAATCACAAGAAGCTTGTCATTATTATCTAGATACTGCTTTAGCTCATCTCGCACCGTAGAGGTGTGCTTATCGGTCTTGATAAGCCAGAGGGAGTATTCGGGCTTCGCCCATCCGTCATATGACTTTATCTTCTTGATTAAATCGGCGTAATCATCGGATGTCTCTGGACCACCGAGATCATAGCTTACTAGTAGTACACTCATTTGATTTTTTCCTTCCTGTTTTGTATAATTAATGTACGTTATCAGTATAAATAATCATGGAAGGAGAAGTCAACACTTTTGTGTTATTAAATTCCTAAAAAAGGATTTTACAGGGGAAATTATGAATACACTTGAACACGTATCCGAGCAAATAAAGACGCTCCGAACAAATGCAAAACTCACCCAAGACGCTCTCGCAAGCGAGCTTAAGGTGGCAACGAACACCATATCACGCTGGGAAACTGGTACTTATAAACCAGACCTTGAGGATCTCGATAAACTTGCGAAATTTTTCAAAGTATCAATTCTCCAATTCTTCCCAGGTCAAGACCCTTCAGTAAAGCCAGAACTTCAAGCGCTACTAAGGGCTGCTGGAAATTTATCGAGTCATGACCTTGAGGAATTGAAACACTTTGCAGAATATCGACAGGCTCGGTATCTACATGGGAAAGTAAAATCACCAAAAAGAATACGAGAATAAGTTACGCATGTCACCTCAGGATCACTATAGGCAAGCCAGGGAGAAAGCTAATGAAATCAGAAATAGCTTCAACCTTACAGGCGCAAGAATAATGGTAAGTGACCTGAAAAAGATATATAAGCAAGTAGGGATTGATAAGGTCGAGTACCACGACGGCTTTAAAGGTACGGCGTTGAAGGGCGCATATTTCAATGATGAAGCCGGAGTACTTGTGATGATTAATAAGAAACTTATTAAGATTACCGACCCAAAGGTATTCACTCTCGCCCACGAACTCAAACATCACCTACTTGATGATGTTGCGATGGCATCGCTATGTACAGACAATAATGAAGCAACGATCACGGAGCGTGCCGCCAATATCTTCGCTACCGAACTCATTTATCCAACTGAGTTATTCGTTGAACACGTAAAATCTATGCAGATCATAGGCGATTTAAAGCCCGAGCATATCGTTTCACTAAAACACCGCACCAATACAACCCTAAGCCATGCTGGAATTGCCATAAGAGCGGAAAGGCTGAATCTTGGATCAAACTACAAGGACGTCAAGTGGTTAAAATTAAGGGATAAAATGTATCCCGAGTATGCACGATTCAAGAGAATACGCTCCTACTAAATCTATACTTCATACTATCTCAATTAAGGAACTCATGATAAATTTAAAACCAATTTCATTACTTCAAGGTATACTGATGCTATGGAGTCGATAGGCGAAGCAATTGATGAAATAACAAATCAATTAACGGCCAAGAACCTGGCCAAACATATTAGTGAAAAGACTGTACATGACCTTATTACAACAGCATTCTATGCAAGTCTAGAGCGTGAAGAACTTCAATCTTTAAAGTTCGATTTCATCTACATAGACCCCGATAATCCCGATCTTGACCCTCCGATCAAAGTGAGATTTTCAAGATGGAAAACAGTAAATCTAGAACATCCTATACCATTTACTGTATCTTCCCTATCTAAACTTGGACTGGCGACTGACAGAAAAACATCTACTCTCGCCGTCCATATAAATGAGAAAAATGAGCTTTATGTGTGGGGATTCGTAGATCAGGGCACAAATACTTATTTATTCGATACACACGAGTCAACAAGCGGATGGACACACCCAGGTGTTCTACACGTATCAGTACGTGATACGGGCTACTTAGTTATAGGTTGCCAAGGCGATAAGATTATAGAGATCAAGCATGACTCTATAATCTATCCACCACTAGACGCATTGGGGTATGGGCACCTAAACGAATCGCTAGGGCTAATCACAGATAAACTTGTTACTCGTGCAGAAAAGTATATTGAAGAATTTGGTTTCACCGACGATGAAGAGCCCGACAGCCCCTTCGCTTTTAATAATTTGCTGCGCCGAGAGCTACAGAGGACGCTAAGCAGAATAATACTGCGAATTCAGAGTTTCGGGCACGGAGGCGCATTTATTATCACGCCTAATGTAGATAGTGCAAGGTTGAACATAAAGTATAAACTAAATTATGACAGACTCGCAGAATCACTTGTCCGATGTGAGGTTCTCAGTATCTTAAACCAACAATATCATGAGATTATCATGAACAAATTTGAAGAAGGTCGCAAGACGTTGGATGGTGAGCTATATTTTGACTCCGCCATAATCGATGGCGAACTTGATGATGCTACGGAAGCGCTAACGGGATCGATATGGTTTGCATCTCTTCTGTCTAGGGTGGATGGTTTAATAGTTTTTGATGAATCGTTAAATATACGAGGCTTTGGTGCAGAAATCCTCGTAGAAAACCCTGCGGATCATGTGCTAAATGCAACAACTATTATCGCCGAGGAGACCTTAAGAACTGCTCGCCCTATCGACCCAGCACAGTTTGGTACAAGACATCGTTCAATGATGCGATATATCAATGCAGATTCTAAAGGGTTAGGATTTGTCATTTCACAAGATGGTGCAGAAAAAATTATGATTAATCTAGAAGGTAAGGTTGTCTACTGGGATGGTATTAAACTGACAGTATATTAAATTTCCCATTATAACCTTTGATCCCAATTTCCTGTCTTTACTACTTGTCGATCTATACTTAATATAAAAAAGTATCATATATTATAAAACCGAACCTCTAAGGAAATGTCTCACTACAAGTTTAAGAAATATCCCGGTAACTTTGGACAAGTAGACATAGCCGGTAATGAATCATTAATGCCGAGCGATATTTATGAGTATGCAAAAGCATTCCGCAGTGTTTATACACGTTCTATGCCAATGCTCAAAAAGATAGTTGACCCGAGTTGGGCAACGCATCAGGAAATTGAACAGCTATATGGCAAGGCCCAGAGTATTGCCGTACAAATCGCTATATCAAATGAACTTTTACTAAAAACGATTCTCTTTGCTAGCACGGGACATTTTAGCAAGGAACATAACCTCAAAAAGCTAATAGCCGCCTTAGATTCCAGATACCAAGACATTATAAAAAAGTACATGAGAGACAATCATCTCAAAGATGGCAAATGGAATAAAGTTCTAGACATGTCTGCACAGACTTTTGTCACTGCTAGATACGGCTTTGAGGGGCAAGATTATACTCTCGACTTTAGGACTTTACAATTACTCAATGAGGCTTTAGATGACATCTACAATAACTATCTACCTGATTGGACGAACTTAACAAAAGCAGAGAAGGAGAGTAAAGAAACCCTGAGAAAAGAGGTGGATTTAATCTTTGATAAAGATTATCAAAGAGAGCAAGCGAAACTGTTAAGACTCTTACGCAAGGTACTTAAATAGTTAATTTAGCCGTTTTCGCAAGCCACACCATCCTTGTCTCTATCTAGACCGTAGATATCTTTCCCTAGAACTTTCGCAGGTCCGGTGAAGTACTTCGGACCATTTCCACTTCCTGGCTTGCAGTCGACATCTGAAGCTATCGGCACACAGCCTGAATAATTAGAATCGCACTTAGAAGCGGTCCTCCCAACTTTCTTGGACATTTTCTTAGATACTTTCTTGGACGCCTTCTTTACTTTGCTCGACGATGCCACCTTTTTCTTAGAGGCACCTTCAGCGGTCATGGGTAATGAAGCCAATGTTCCTACTAATAGTAGAGCTAGGCCAAGCGGAGCTAGTCTAGACAGACGGTATGACACAGAACCCCATGACAATAGCAAAGCCTAGGATGAGAGCTGAGATAATCATGCCTACTGCTTTGTTGCCTTTTTTAATCTCTTCCCATTCGTTGATGGGAGTAAACTTGTCAAAAACCCAAAGTAGGATCGGAAGAGCCACTGCCATAGTGATAGCGCCAGTTAGCCCCCAGAAAAATGTTTGTATGTACTCAGTAATCATCCCTAGCTCCTCTCAGGTTAATGATTAAACTATACTCCAACAGACATCGAGAGTAAATTAATAGATGATTTTAAGCAGACGCACGAGTGATGGTTTACCTGTCGGTTCTGTTATCTTCATGATGAATCCTACTGAATCATTTGGATTCTCAATGATCCAATTAAAAAGTTTGAGCAGGAAGTCATTTTGTCGATTGTCGAAGAATTAAAAGAGCTCATGACGAGCTCTCTTACATCACACAGGCTATTATTAATTCAGTCCAATGATCCGCTTAATCCTAACCCGATCGAAACCTGTAACAAGTTCTTTATTTGAGCCGTTCTCGATCAACGTCAACGGTGTTCCCTGAACTACACCATTCGTTGCTTCTAGCATCTTTGTCATCGCTTCATCAGACTCATCAACGACAACATTTTCATACTTAACACCCAGTTTATCTAACCACTGCATCTCTGAGTGACATATAGCGCATGTGCTACTTGAGAATACTGTTACATTCATATTATTTGCTCCTTTAGCTTCCAAATGTGAAGACATTCAGTTTTACACCTTTCGGTACTTTTATAGTTAGCTCCCTGTCTTTTGTCAGCGAACCGTACTTGACAACTTTGTATAGCTTGGCAGAAGAGAGGGCTATGTGTGAATTGGAAACATCATCACCAGCTGCATTCGTCTGACTAATCGGCTTTGCATTGAGACGTATGTCTAAGTACTTATTTTGAACCTCATTACCCGTTACGAGATACACCTCTTTAGCAATAAACTTTATTGTAATCTCGGCATCCTTCTCGGCAGTAATACCTTCACCATCCACGTTCCAGTCACCCGACAATGTCCAGTCATTTGTCCTAGTAAGTTCAACTGGCTCAAAGCTATGTACGCCTTGCAGTAAACCAGTCTTGCCCCGATAGTTGCTCGCTCTTCGAGTCCCAAGATATGTTTCAGGAGTTTGCATAGAACTAACAGGAGGTTGATTCATATCGCTTGACATTGACTCGTTAGGAACACTGCCTCCGCCTTCTTGAAGTAATGCCCTAATAGCTTGCTCCATTTCTTTATATTCACCCTCGCCACCATGATATCTTCGTACATTACCGTCTTTATCTATAAGATAGCTCCCCGGCCAATATTGGTTTCCATATGCGTTCCATGTGGCAAAGTCATTATCTAGAGCAACTGGATGTGTCAGGCCGGCAGACTTAACTGCCTTCTCGACATTAGCTGGATTCTGTTCAAATGCAAACTCAGGAGCATGAACACCAATGATCTCAAATCCGCTATCTTTATATTCTTGATACCATTGCTTCAAGTAAGGCTGTGTACGTATGCAGTTAATGCAACTGTAGGTCCAGAAATCTATAAGGACTACCTTACCTTTATAATCAGACAGCTTCACGGGTTTGCTGTTAATCCAGTTTTTCAACCCAACAAACTCTGGCGCTTTATATGGTGTAACGTTGAAGATGCCACTGGTTGTCTTTGTAGCGTTTGGTAAAAATTGAGACGAAAGTCCGTCGAAGTCAAAGGGCGTATGATTGGATACCCATGTCTGAAACCTCTTGTCATATCCAGTCATAATAAGCAGACCGACGATTACGAAGATGATAGCAACCGTCCTTATGAACCATCCTTTTGGATTTGAGAGAAACTTTATTTTACGTAGGAATCTTTGCCCCAAGTAACCTATCAGTAACAGTACGAGGCTCAGTCCTAGGACATATGAAATTATATAAATCATCGCAAGGCCAAAGTTAACAGGCAAAACGGTTGCAAGAATATATGCGTACACTGGACTACAGCTCGAAAAGACAGGCCCTAGTGCAGCACCCGTAATTATCGCACTCGTTAGCTTTCCCTTCCCACCGGCCTTACCAAGAAGGCGCTGACTACGAGATTGCAAATTGAACTTAATGATAAACTCTTCGTAAAGATTTGGGAAGAATAGCGCTATTCCTAAAATTATTAGTATAATTCCACTTACAATCGTGAAGACTTGCGGTGGTACATCTATAAGCAATGTTGTTGCTTTTAGAAGTATGGTGAATACGATGAGCGAAACAGCCAAACTCGCAGCAATTATTACTGGCCGTTTTTTATCTTCAACCTTTCCACTTATCGAGCCACCGATAATGACAGGAAGCAGAGGTAATACACAGGGTGCAAGTACTGTTATCATTCCTGCGACAAATGAACCGAGAAGTAGAAACATAATTCTCCTTGTAGCCAGTCCCGCATATACTACGGGACTGGCATATTCTTATAGTATTAGTTTTTTGGCATTAACACGCTATCAATAACGTGAGTTACACCGTTTGATGAAATGACATCTGAAGTTTCAATCTTTGCCTGTCCACCCTTTGCATCTTGAATGTAGAGTGAACCATCCATAAGTACTGGAGTAAGCGTTTCACCTTCAACACTTTTAAGCGTCTCACCCTTCTGTGCCATGACTTTTAGATCTGCACTAGTGTATGTGCCAGCGACAACGTGGTATGTCAAAATCTTAACTAGCTGGTCTTTGTTCTCTGGCTTCAAAAGAGTATCTACAGTACCTTCAGGAAGCTTAGCAAAGGCATCATTAGTAGGACCAAATACTGTAAATGGACCTTCACTCTTGAGTGTATCTACAAGCCCCGCCGCCTTAACTGCTGCAACAAGTGTCGTGACATTCTTTGCGTTAACTGCATTATCTACGATATCTTTAGTCTTAACCATTTTTGCACCACCCACGGTGACACCATCAGTCGTATCCATTGACATTTGCTTTGACGAATCATCGGATGATGTCTTATCTTTGTCATTCATACCTGTGATTGCATATGTGGCACCGCCACCGACAACAAGGCCAATGACCATTGCTACTATAAATGTTGTTACTTTACTGTGAGATTCCATAATCCCTCCTTATTACGTTTTATTGCCAAGTCTGCAATATACTTAACTTTACAAACTTAACTATTTGATATAGTATTATATATGTAATGCAGCCGTCAAGTAATTTTTCTAAAAAAGATATATCCCAGATTACGACCTATCAATCTGGTATTGCTCAAGCGTCTGCTCATCGTGTCATTAATCGTGTTGTGACTGATTTTCTTCTCCAATATGGACTTACTTCTATGCAATGGTTTGTCATTGGTACAATCTACGACTCTGGAGATAACGGTCTTCGGCTCTCTGACCTCATGCGAAAAGTTAACACGACACTTCCCTATATTACAAACACAGTTTCTCTACTTGAAAGCAAGGGTATCATTAAAAAGATAAGTCATACTGGGGATAGTAGAATAAAGCTCGTGTCAGTAGCCGAGAATTATAAGAAAACCGTGGAAGAGATTGAAGAAGGCCTAAGGGACCATCTGAGGGATACGCTCTACAGGAGTGATGGCATCAGTAGAGAGGAATTAAACAACTATATTGCCGTTCTCTACAAGATCGTTGGAAACAGCATCGTCTAAAAGGCTGGCAACAAAACCGCAAGAATAGTTAGAGTAGCCGAAACCACGAAAGCTTGCAAGTTCATCCGTAGAGACTTCTTCTTATCAGCCTTTAAAGCTTCCTGATCATCTACATCCGTAGAACTAGTACTATGCTCTCCTGCATTCTGTTTTCCGCTTGTTCCGTATGCCACACAGAACCTATTCTTAACCTGTAAATAGCCTATTGATGCAATATATAGAGGCACAAAGAGAACCAAACGAAATGCGCCAGAAACATGCGCTAACAGTAATAAAACGAATATAACCAAGGTGAGTACAACACCAAACCACATAGCTTTTCTTCGATAGGCTATCTCAGCCCTGTTGATATTGCATACTCCCGGTATATATTCTTGTTCTGGCATATACGTATATTAACAAGGTTAAGTGTTTCTATACAAGCTAATAAATAATCGTTCGACCGAGTTGATTAGCCACACTGACTTTTACTGGTGATTTTATTTTATTGATTAATTCCACTGACCGCGAAGGCTCTTGGATGATCCATTGAATAAGTTTGAGTAGGAAGTCATCCTGTCGACCACGAACGAATTTTATCGTTTTCGAGGAACCCTTATTGGGTTTCTTTTTAATCTGCAAATCTCCTTTTCTTGGCATAATCTTTATTTACATAGTGGTCAAAGTCACGCATTGCTCATGTAGTAAAATGAAGTCATGGCTATAAAACGACCTATTAAGACAAAGAAGCTAGCGGGATACAGCATTGCCGTGTTCGTATGCGTCGCGATTATTTTACAGGTCTACGTTTTACTCAAGCCCTTCTCTCAGAATCAAACAAAGATGACGAATCATTCTCCGGCCAAGCTCGCTCCTGAACAAGAACCTGACAGGCCAACGACACCTACGGCTCCAAAACCGGATAAGCTACGTGGGGAAATAATTTCAGTCGGCGGCTCATTTAAAATCATCGTTCCAAACGGCTGGAAGGCATCCGTATCGACAAATCCAACTTTTCTCGCCGTCCAGTTTGGAAGACCAAATACAATTAATACTTTGCATTACAATACAAAACGCACACCAAAGATTGACTATAATGGCATACCATCATGGAGTGGTCTCACCGAGCATTTCTACATACGCGATGTGAGTGCAGCCGGTAAATTCTTCAAACCTAGCGATCATGCAGAGGTAACCTCAAAGAGCTTTTTATTTGACGACGGCACTAAGGGCAAAAAATATTCAGTAACAAAATATACTACAGAGGCTCAAGCGTGGGGTGGCCTGCAGAAGGACAATAAATGGTATGGCAGAGTATATGTGTATA
>DASWXM010000044.1:0-3185 GCA_036405515.1 Saccharimonadales bacterium (SeqCode)
GTGTCTTCTTTGCCTGTTTCTCTACAGCGGTACGATGATTGTGCGCCTGATCGCAAGCGCCCTTTATTTCTTCCGCGCCTGTAAATAGCATGCTTTGCCAATCCCCCCACCAACCAATATTACAACTTTGCTCAGCACTCGAGTCCGCCAACCGATCAATGATAATATATCGCTCTCTACTATTCGTCGAGCTCGCAAAAAGCAATTTCGCATCTTTTCTGAGCCCGTTCATAGATCGATCAATATCAGACTTCAGCCTCTGCCATTGCTGCATACTCACGGCCGTATATCCGCCAAAGACAGCAAGTACACCGACAATTACACCGCTGATGACTAGCCTCTTTCGAGACATTAGAATTTTTTTATTCATCATCTACCGTATGCCTATCTGTGTCGACCACAGTTCACCTACGAGCGGCCACGCATTAAACCTGCATCCCTGGAGATTAATCGACTGCTGCTGCATGACAGGAGCGAGTTGACCTGATCCGCCACAATCCTGATGATCATGCCCGAGCCAGTGTCCCACCTCATGATTAATCACCATATGACGATACTCACGCAAGCTACCACCGGCGTTGTTCCATGATGGCGTCGCACCTAACCAACGATCTTGGTTAATTACCACATACCGGCCTGCGCGACAGCTATAATCGGCGCTACAGCCGCTAGAAAATGTCGGTAATTGATTTGCTTGTGCGAGCACTAAAGTAAATTGTCCGCCAGATTTCACCTCTACAAACTTTACGTTCATCCGTGCCCAGCCACGCGCGCTATTGAGTGTTTCATTTGCCTGAGTTTTAAATTCAGCAAGGCTCGCTATCACCACACCGCGAGTCGTCACATCGTACGTAACCGTCACCGCCCCTCTTGAACCACCTTGCGATACCTGCCGCTCCGCTTCAATCTGTTTTATTAGCCACTTAGGCTGTTCAATTTTTGGCAGCACAATGCCCCCAAGCGCCTTATCAAAGGGTTGCATGTCAGATTCGGCGAGTTTGCTGATATTATCTACTGCAAGTGTAGGCTGCGTACCGACTGCCAGTATTGCTATACTTAAGATTCCGCCCATAGCTACCCTAGTAAAACGTCTCATTAGCATTATTATACTACGTACGATAACTAGTAACGAAAAGATAAAGATTAAAAGCCACCCTGTTCGGATGGCTCTTATTGGTGCCGCATTAGCCTTACTTGGATATTACTGCACCACTGGCTCAACCTCTTTGTAGGCTGCAAACTCATTTTTATCAAGGATATAACGATCAGTACCAACCACATCTGGATGTTCTGGATCATACTGGACGGCGAGCTTAGAGTCACTGTCTCCATATTGCATTTCACCCCAAGGAGCAAGGGTACCAATTTTCCTACCATACTTACTATATGGGTTGTCAATTATACGAGCCATCCCGCGAGACTGGAACATACCATCCTCACCATTTGCTTCGTACAATTTGTTGAACTTCTCAGCAGGTAAAATAAAGTCTGCGCCGTTAGCACCAGTAACGACGTAGTCACCTTCGCCGGCTGTATTGCGCCCCTCTTCAACTCCATCGGGCGTTACTGTGATAATCACCTCGCCCACTTCAGCTGGACGTGCTTTAACAACCGCACTTTTTCGATAGATTGGAGCTTCGGCAAATGCCCTCGTGAATCCTTCTGCTCTGAGATTGATTGGGATTGCACCATTATCCATAGCCTCATCCAGGAATTGGTCATAATCATACCAAGTCCCTGCCTCTTCAGCTGCTGCATCGGCCCGAGAACGCATGTGAGCTTCACTATCTTCGAGCCCCTTATGTATAAAACTGAGCGGGCTTGTTTCGCGCTCATTTTCATCCATCGCGTCTATGCGAGTAGCTAGTTTCGCCATTTCCTCTCTTAAGTGAACACCTTGTTGCTCGATATCCTTTGACGACCGTGCCATCTCGTGCGCACGATCTGGGTTTTGCTCAGCATCTGGGTGATGCTCTAGATATTCTGGATTGTTTTTTGGGGTTTGTTCACTCATTATTAAGGTATCCTTTTTGTTTTTGTTGAATTATAATTTAACATTAGCATAAGTATCATAATAAGTCAAGAGATCCTCGGGGTCTGGGGTATCTGAAATGACCGGCAAAATACGAACTTTACTCCTTGCCTGTCGAGGACTGTCTGAGTAAAACGAGTTCCGCAGACAGCAAAGCGTGAAGTGAGTATTTTTGCACGCGACATTTAAGCAACCCCGGCAGTTTTGTTTCTTTTGATGACAAAAGAAAGAGAAATATTAAGCCCACTTGTGGCAGTATAATCATTTAGACTAAAGTCTAAATGGCGAGCTATCCTCACTCGGGATAAATTAAGCAAGCTAAATTTCTCCGCTCGTCTCGTCAGCTCTTCCGCCGCCCGGGATTATACTGCCACAAGTGGGAGATAACAAGATTTCGAATTAGAAAAAGAGCCTCCTATTCGGAAGCTCTTTTTATAATTCGGCACCGTGCTAGTTTCCCACTTGTGGCAGTATAATCGCCGCTGAAGAGCTTAACTTCTGTGTTCGGAATGAGAACAGGTGTTTCCTCTTCGCCATGGGCACCGAAGTGAGGCTTTAGGCACTTTTTCGCTCCTATCATGTCAGGAGTGGGCCAAAACCTTGCTTCGATGTCGATGACACTTGCACGGGTTGGTGATGTACAGAATCTCACTTTTTCTTGAGATTGACATTGGTGTTTGCACACCAATTACTAGTTAAGTCTACCTCGTCACCTCTGTTAATGCAAGCATTAACATTGATGACAAGGACATAAAAAGGCAGTGGGACTATTAGTACGCTTCAGCTCAACATATTACTATGCTTACACCTTGCGCCTATCAAACAGATCGTCTATCTGTGTCCTCATAGAGAAATCTAATCTTGAAGTTGGCTTCGCGCTTAATATGCTTTCAGCGCTTATCCATTCCGAACATAGCTACTCGACAATGCAGCAGGTGGCCACAATCGATACACCAGAGGTTCGTCCACCCCGGTCCTCTCGTACTAGGGGCAGATCTTCTCAAATTTCTTAACGTCCGTACCGGATATAAACCGAACTGTCTCACGACGTTCTGAACCCAGCTCGCGTACCACTTTAATCGGCGAACAGCCGAACCCTTGGAAGGTGCTCCCCCTCCAGGATGTGATGAGCCGACATCGAGGTGCCAAACAG
>DASWXM010000045.1:0-12157 GCA_036405515.1 Saccharimonadales bacterium (SeqCode)
GAAAGTACAATCGTCGAGTCGAGCTCATGCTGAATCATCTGCACAGCTGGGTCAGAAAGGTCGTCAGCAGGCACGTAGATAGTCTGCAGGGCAGTGATCGAGCCGTTTTCATTGGTGGCCAACCTATCTTGGAATGTTTTGACGTCGCTAAACACTGTTGGCTGATAACCACCCTCGGCAGGAGTCTGGTCAATAATAGTCGAAACCTCGTTTTTCGCCTGAATATAGCGGTACATATTGTCGGCAAATAGCAGCACGTCTTTTTTCATATCGTCACGGAAATACTCGGCCAGTGTAATGGCCGCCAACCCGATCAGGCTACGTTGCACTGGATTTTCATTCATCTGACCAAAGAACATGGCTGTCGTTTTGAGCAGGTCATTGTCATCCAACGTTTTGTAGAGTTCGTGCCCTTCACGAATACGCTCACCAATACCAGCGAACATGCTGATCGCACCTGAACCTTCGGCGACATTATTGATGATTTCCATCGTAAGGACAGTCTTGCCCACACCGGCACCTCCGACGATACCGATCTTACGACCCTTAACAAATGGAGTGAAAAAGTCGAGAACTTTAAGCCCGGTTTCAAGCACATCATCAGGGCGATTCACAAGGCTTGTTTCTTGGTATGCAGGGGCGAATATTGGACGCTTCGGCATTTTCTCAAGTATCTCGTCATCAAGCTGTGGCTTGCCGTCGATAGGGCGAGCCATCGCGTCCCACACACGGCCAATCATTTGTTCGCCGACTGGAATCTCAAGGCTGTGCCCGCTTCGATTCACCTGATCGCCCTTTTGAATCCCATATTCACCACCGATATTGAGACACACTGCCGTGTCACCATGCGCCAAACTACTGACAAGGAGTGGAGATTTTTTCTCATTGTCGACATACAACATTTCGTTGATATCAGGCATGCCTTCGTCGAACTGGACCTTGATCACCAAGCCCTTCAGGCTTCTGACAGTACCTTTTGACATAGTTGGTTGATCAGTACTCATGCTCCTGCCCCCGCTGCGCGTATTTTTTTCAGTCCGGCCAAGCTTTCCTTGAGACGTGTGTCGACCTGGTTTCGCTTGGAACGATTGTATTCTATATGAAGCTCATTAGCAGTATCGATTGACCGCTCTTTTGCGGCCGACATCGCTTTGAATCGGCTAGCCACCTGTGCAAGTCGGCTGTCGTAAATAAACTGTGAAATCGTCAGACGCAAGATTGAATTCTCAAGATACGCCGCCACTTGATATGAGCTTGGCTCAAAAATGTACGTCTTTTCACTGATAAGATCGTTATTGATCGCAGACAGATCCGCCACACGACCTTTACTCGAGACGACTTCCGATAGATCAACGTCCTTGATCTCTTGTTGTGAAAGCGAAATATAATCTTGGTAGAAAATACGGCTGCGGGAATATTTCCTAATGATATCCATCAACGGATCAACATTGATGTAATCTTTTTCAGGTAAGTCGAAGTAGTAGGTATAGTCAACATGTGCTTGCTTGAGCTTGAGCGCACCATGGTGACCAATCACCAACACATCATTTTTCATCTCATCATAACGTTCGATGAATTTGCGAATCAGACGCTGGTCGATATCACCGCTGAGTCCACCCTTGGCCGTAATAAGAATCAAAAGCTCTTTGTCGATCGGCTTTTCTTCAACCGCACGGCCAAAGTTGAATAGCACATCCACACGAATCTGCTTGTAAATGTTCCAAACTTCATCGAAAAATTGGTTACTGATCAGCACTTTGTTTTTCGTCTTGGCAATCTGCATGCTGCTCAAACTTTCAAGTGCCGACGTGAGGCTCACGACAGAACGCACCGAAGCTTCTTGGGCTTTAATTTCAAGCGGACGTCTCATGACTTTTTCTCCTCTTCTGCTTTCTCTGGCTCAGCCGGAGCATTTTCACCTGCTGCAGCCCGCGCCGCTTCTTCGGCCTGACGTTTCTTTTCTGCTTCAGCCTTGGCAGCTTTTTCAATGGCCGCTTTCTTTACTTCATCGATAGTCATGACTTCGGCTTTGAGCGCTGCGGCAAGTTCATCGAAGTTACCGTTCATATCTTTGTCTTCTTTGAGTTTGGCTGCGTAGTCGTGTACCTTTTCTTTAAGCATATCAACATTGATGATCTCTTCCGGACTACTTTCAAGAACGATACTCATCAGGAACTGCTGCTCGGCATAGTTATAAATCTCACCAATCGCTTGGTTCATTAGTTTGAAAAGCACTTTACCTTTATCGTAGTCAGCTTGTGCCTGCGGGCTCAGTTCAGTACCAAAGTGAGCATATTCTTCTGCTGTACGATACCCAGCCAGCGTCAGGTTGAGCTTATCGGCTAGCGCCTTTTGACGTTTATTTTGCCCGACGCCACCCACACGTGTCACTGATAGTGCCGTGCTGACTGCTGGGCGCATAGTATCTTTAAATATCTGTCCGTCAAGGATCCACTGACCATCAGTGATCGACATGATATTAGTTGGCAGATAGGCAGTAATGTCAGCACCCGGGGCATACACAATCGGAATAAGTGTCTGACTGGCATGATTCGACTCGGTTTTTCCACCGCGCTCCAACAAGCTGGAGTGCGTATAGAACATGTCACCAGGATATGAGTCACGACCCGGAGACACTCCAGCGATCAGTGAGATTTCACGATATGCCTGCGCATGAGCCGTGAGGTCATCGTAGATCACTAGTGTATCCATATTGCACTGATGCCAGAAATACTCGCCATGTGCAGCACCTACATAGGGCACCAGGTAGGTGAGGATGAGTGATTCAAACGAGTTGCTAACGACTACGACCGCTTTTTTGAGCGCATCATTCTTTTCGAGGTTGCTTACTAGCTCGGCCACGTCATGCTGACGTTTCGCAATGAGGACGTAGATCACTGTAATGTCGGTATTTTTCTGATTGATCGCTACCTGCGCCGCCAAAGCCGTCTTGCCCACTTTGCTGTCACCAAGCATTGCCATACGCTGACCTCGAGCCAGTGAGTACTCAAGATCAAGAATAGTCACACCTGTCTCAACTGGCGTATCGAGAAGCTCGCGTTCGTAAAGCATCGGTGCACCGTGGAAAACATCCCATTCCTGATCTGGTGCAATCGGACCCTTACCGTCAATTGGTTCACCAAATACATTCACCACACGTCCGATAAAGTTTTTGCCAACTGGGGTCATAATGTCGCGGGACTCAATCACGCACACTGCGCCAATATGTAATGGAGATGGATCAAGCTTCATCACGATCACATGATCCTCAAACACCTCATGTACATAACCGCGTGTATCATCCTCAAAGCGAACTGTTGCATGCACATTGGTCGGATGCAGACCTTTTACACTCACCATGAAAGAATCAATACCGATGATTTCACCAACCGGATTGCCACTATCGACAAGCTTTTTGAATTCTTTAGCCTCTTGCACGAAGCGTCTCCAGTTCTTTCACAAGTGTTCCCCGGCCATTTTTGAGCATTCCTCGTAAGCTGAGGTCATGTACATGATTCGGCGTACGCAGATACACTCCGGCGATAAGTGCAGGTTGCAACCCAACCGATATCAGTGCCTGCGCATGTACCGAACTTCGTAGCCAGGTTGCAAGTTTACCAAGACTCTCACGGTCTGCCTCCACTGCAAATGTCATATGAACAACCGGGGCATGGTCTTTGAGAAGCCGAAGCTGTTCAATAAGTTCCGTCCGCGCATGACCGCCAATATCGAGCGACAGCTCATTTAAATGCAGGAAGTCACTCAGTTGCTGCGAAGGAGTCGAGAGTGAGGGTGTGTCGACTTCTGCTTTGGCACGCGCTTCAGCGGTTGTATATTCATTGTCGAGATCCTCAACCTCACGCACTAAACGCGCAAGATCAACCTTATCCACTACATTTGGTGGCATGACAAGTTCAGTATAGGACTTCACTGCCTCGCTCATAGTTTCATGTCATCCGTAATCGCCTGCTTCTGCGATTCCATCTGCTTGATAATCGATGGCAGCTGCGCTTTGAGATCATACTGATCGCCAATCGCCCCAAGCAAGTACCGTTCGATAATCGCTGCCATATTCTCTTCAAATGCCGCCACCATCGCCGCCTGCTGCTTGGCGATACTCTCATCGAGTGATGTCTTGAGTTGTTGCTGCTGTTCCTTGAGCTCTTCAGCAGTCCTTTGGAGGGCTTCAAGAGCTTCAGCCTGAGTGCGCTTCATTGCTTCGAGTTGCTGGGTATTTTCGGCAAAAACATTATCAAGAGCAGCGTGTTGGTCAGCAATATTCTTCTGAAGTGACTTACTGAGCTCTCTGTGCTGTTCTTGCAGTTCCTCGGAGCTATGGCTGATCGATTCAAGAGCGACTTCTTGCGCCGCCTGCATCACCTTGCTGTTTTCAACAAACATGCGGCCAAGCTGGTCTGCTATATGCTGGCGTAGCTCATCGCTCGCCTGAGCTACCGTCGCATCAAGGTCTTGAGTGAATTTTTCTTTTTTTGCCTCAGATATTTCATGAAACTCAAAGTGACCACGACTCCGGAGGTCTTGGAAGTAGTCCTCAAAAAACCGCTTGACGCCATCAGCCGTCTCATCAATCGGCGTCTTGTCGTGCGCTTTCTTGTTGGCCTGAAATAGTCCCATGTTAGTTTTTCCCCACTCCTCGTTTTGCTCTATAGCTTCAGTAGTAAATATACCGCAAATAGGCCAATAACCAAAATCAATATACTGGTCAGAATGATTTCAAGCAGGGAGCGAAAAATTGACTTTTTCGACATCGGATTACGTCCGATAGAGATAATACTGTTGCGCACACCTGCATAGAGTACGACGATCGCCGCGATGAGGCTGACAGCAGTAATAGCCATCGACAAGTAGATACGAATCGCACTGACCTCTTTTTCAGCGATGGCCTGGCCGATACGCTCGAGAAATTCCGGTACTTCTGTCTTGGTGCTCTTTTCATTCGGGTTACGTTTGATATCGATCGTTACTGGTATGATACCGAGTGTTACCGCTTGTGTCTTGCCAGCTGAATCTTTCAAGGTAGTCCTGCCGAGTGTCACTCCTCTTCCATCGAATGGTGCATTTGCTCGCCCAAACACGGTCTTCTGCTTGGTGCTTGCTTTCATCGCAACACCGTTGACCGACGACAAGGTCACATAGTCCCCCGATGTAATTGAGCCGCCCTGTGTACTCACAAGTACATTGTAGGTACCTGAGACAGCGACAAATGTCTCGTTTTGCAGCTTGCTGTTTGAGACTTTGAGCGGCAACTGGTTCTCATCAACCACGACCCCAAACATATCAGCTAATTTTGATTGTGTCGCGACTGTCACACGTTGAGATTCTTTACCAGTCAACTGAACGATCGTACCGATATCGAGCTGCTTGTCCGCCGCATATCCTTGTACACTACCGCCGCCATAGCTCTCTTCTGCCAAAACCTGCGAAGAAAACGGAGCAACAGCCAGCAGAGCAAAACCTGCTATAACACCAAAAATGATACGCATGCGCCTCACTGTTTGTTTATCTCCCTTACGCCCCCTTGTCGGTGCTTGGGCTCATTATAGCATAAGCCTTGTCGCTTTCACCATGTGCGACACCAGTGAATTAACCGTAAGCATTTTATGCAAAATCTATTGTAAGTTGCAAGCCGCTCATGCTAGAATAACGGCAAGCTTTGATGAACCACCACACGTCACAGTGAAACAAATATTTTTTACTCGCTAACAGAGAAAAAATAAAGAGAAACACAAAACAAATGACAGTGTGGTTCCACCTACCCACCATTTTTAGGCAGCGTCGTACCCTGTGGCTTACAGGTCTTCTTGCCCTATGTGTTGCGTTAACTACAACGCTATTTTTGAGTATGCCAGCACATGGTGTAGAAGGTATCAATAAGACGATCGGCTTCCAAGGACGCCTCCAGAGTGCTAATGGAGGTATTGTTGCTGATGGTTACTACAATATGCAGTTCAAGATTTATCAGGATGGTGCCGGAACCGCTGTCGGCAACCCTGGTGGTACTCTTAAATGGACCGAATCGTACATAAACAACGGCGGCACCAGCGGCGTCCGAGTCAAAAACGGGTACTTCTCTGTTGATCTCGGCTCACGCACAGCATTTGGCACAAGTGTCGACTGGAATCAAGACACGCTCTGGATCTCAATGAATATTGCTGGTTCAAATACTAGCTGTACAACGTTTGGCAGCGCACCGTGTGCCTCCGACGGTGAGATGCTACCGATGAAGCAACTCACTGCTACACCGTACGCTCTCAATGCAGATAAGCTCGATGGCAAAGATGCCTCAGACTTTATCCAAAACCAAAATAGTCTTCAGCAAACAGCAACCAATTTCTGGATCTCTGGCACTGGCCGCGCCGATACCCTCCTCCAGGCTCCAGCACTTGATACCGCTTCGGGAGTAGCCCTTAACATCGGTACAACAAACGCCACATCGATCAATCTCAATCAAAATGTCACCATAGCGGCCAATAAAGACCTCACTTTCGGTGCTGGATCCGGCAGCTTTGACCAATCACTAAGCACTGGCACCTTAAAGACAGGTACCGGTGCTATTAGCCTTAATGGCGATACGACAGTAGCAAATGGTAAGATGCTCACCGTTAATGGCACAACCCTCGTTAAACCAGCCGGCGGATCAGCCAATGCCTTGCAGGTACAAGATGCAGCTGGAGGTTCCACCTTTAACGTTGCAACAAGTGGTACTGGACCAACCGTCACTATTGGCAATACAAGCACAAATGCCGGCTCACTGGGCATCTCTGACGGGTCGGGTAATACTGCCGTGATCAGCACCGAGAATCTCTCTCAAGATCGTACCTACACTCTTCCAGATGAAGACGGCACTATTTGTCTGCAAAACAGTGCAAATTGTGGTTTCCTTCAAAACCAAAACAGTGCAAATCAAGCTGCTCATTTCCGCATCAGTGGTACTGGAAGCATCTCGTCAGATTCTTCAAATGCTTTCAGTGTACAAGATGCCAGCGGTACTAAGCAGCTCAATGTCGACAATACAAACAACCGCGTAACAATTGGTACCAGCGACACCACCGGTACAACACTCGTGCTCGACACTAAGACAAGTGCTGGCGACCCGGCAGGCGTTAATGGTGCCATGTACTACAGCAGCGACAGTGGCCGCTTCCGATGCTACGAGGACGGTAAATGGAAAGACTGTATCACTCCACTCCCTGTCTCAGCCAAAGTTGAATCTGATGTATCAAACTCAACTACGAGCCCGATTGATATTTCCGACCTCTCGTTCTCACTCGATGCCAATACAAAGTACTACTACAAGTTTGTTATCATCCATGAGTCCGCAGCCTCGACAACTGGCATTGGATTCGGCGTCACTACTCCTACCGATCCAGTTTCAAATCACTGGTGCGTCAACACAACCGCCACACTCAGCTCAGCCACACCTGGTACTTGGGGCGCTTACTGTGGCACCGGCGATGCCTCAGCGACAACTACAGGAGTACAGAACTCCAGCACGGCCTACACCTCAACCATGGAAGGCTACATCGAAACAGATACCGACGGTGGGGACCTCAAACTCCGCATGAAGTCAGGGGACACCGCTCAGACGACCGTCAAAGCCGGCTCGTTCGGTATCTTGCAGATCGTACAATAGAAGTCTAGTTAACTTTTTCTAAAGTGTCTACCAGGTTGCGAATAATTGATGCGTTAACTTTTTCAGGTGAAGTTAGAAAGATGAGCGTACTTCCCATATCAAGTAAATACTTCGTTGAACTCTCTGTGCTGAGATTGTAGAGTGTACCAACCTTTACAGAAGTACCGTTAATTGAGCCGCCCTCGACCATCTTTGACATACTAAAGCCCGTTGGCCATGGCTGTACGGTTGTGGTAATCTCGGTACCTGTAGCTTTATCGACAAGCGTGTAGATCAATACACCGTTATCAATATTCGTTGCATCCTTTTTTACCATATAACCTTCAGGTAGAGTACTTGGCGCATATACTGGAAAATTCGCCTTCGCGACAACAGCACTATCAAGAATCGGATGAACTGAAATCACCCGATAGACAACCGCACCAAGAACTAGAGCGATAAGTATGCCTACTCCGATAATATAAAAGTGTTTTGCGATACGTTTACGTCGTTTTTTTACGGGAGGACGGACTACCGCCTCCTCAACAGCCTCGCGAGGCAATTGCGAGGCAGACGTACTAGCTGTACGATTCGATCGCTTTGATGGTCGAACGAAATCTGAGATAGGTGAAGGGCTATTATTCACCATTGACCGATCTGCTAGTTCTTATATTTCTTGATTGTTTCTGAGACTTTGCTGTTGGTTTTTAGGTTTTCGTAAAAGAGTATCTGCTCTTTTGAGATAATCATTTCATCCTCTGGGCCGTGAATTTCATCGCCAAGCTTGATCAGCTGAACATTATTGTTGCTGTCCTTAGTTGTATTTTGTGGATTATTAGCACTGTCCTCGCCTGCTGCTTGCAAGTAGAATATATCCGTCAGCTTGAGGTAATCCTGATTAACAGATTGAAGTTTGCCAAAATACACCTGACCGTTCGTGAAAAAGACCGCTTGGTACTTACTACTATCGACAACGATACCTGCCGATGGTGACCCACCTCGGAGATTCATCCAGACGAAACAGCCTACTACGATAGCCAGCAATACTACTGCGACAACGATTGGCCACACAAACCGTCGTGAAGCTTTCTCCTGCTTTGGTGCACTATGCACAACTCGCGGTGCAGCAGCCGGTACTTCAGTTGGTGCTTCTTCGGGCTGTCGGCGTACAGGTTCTGGCCGCGCTACAGTCGCTCGCCTTTCCTGCTGCTGGTTAACACGAAACGGTCCCCCACTCATGTCTATGTTTTCTCCATTCTCCAAATTTTACTTTTCTCATCATAGCATAAGAAGTACTGAGCCAGCAATCGCCTGAGATGCGGCTACTATTCAGCAGATTCTTCGAGTAGTATACTGAGGCTACTTTTGATCAGATTCTCGACACTCGTACCACTTGGGATCGCAATATTGAAAGCACGCGTAAAATCATCACGTCCTTCTTTACCCTGCTCAACACTCTCTACCATATCAATACCTAGATCAGTCAGACGGATACCGACGTAGATTTTAGTCCCTCCGGTCGCACGTTCACGCGAAGCAATAAAGCCTTTATCGATTAGGAAAGAAAATGCATTATAGATATCCGAAGAAGAAGGATTGATGCGTAGCAAATCACCGGTCAGCCACTTCTTGTCACTTGTCACCGACATACGACCATCTTTTTTCTCGACAAAGCCAAGCTGTCGGTACGGCATACTTGCCGGTACAGTACGATGGAGCTGATAAAAGTACAGTAGTACTTTCCCGGCTGTCTCTTTGATCGTCACGCTTATCTCTCTACCTTCATACTAGCCTCTACCTAGCGTATTCACGTACGCTATTCCACCCAAGGACTGTTTAATTCCATTAGTATAACACCTTTACTGTAAGTATATACAGTGGTAGGGAAATATGCAAAAGACACCGAGCACTATCTCTTCATCCTAAGCTGCCATAACCTTACAAGGACCGTTATCGAGATGATACCGCCTGAGAATATGGTAATAGGCAGCACATATCCAGCCTTACCTATACCCGAGTCTGGGGCAAGAAGCTTATCATCCTCAGCCATACGTGCAAATCCAATATAATCACTCACTGTACCTATAAACGTGTCAATATCGACTGAACTATTATCAGTAATCGTGTATGTCACCCGTAATGCTCTCTGACCCTCATATATAACAGAGTCGATTATTGCACTTGGAATACTCGTGTAAGTTTTTGTACGTGGATCATACCTACGAATACTGACTTGGTTAGGCATTAAATCAGTCACAAATGTGACAGAAACTTCGTTGTCCAAGCTCGATGTTGTAAAGCAGAAATTGACTAAACCTGATGGATAAATATACTTCTCATCATCGTAATTATTACTTTCGTCTGCGGTCGTTCCGCAAGTAATGTCTGAGGCTTCAGGCGTTTCGATGAAAATTTCATTATTGTCTACGCTATTTGGCAAGATCAGCGTATTGTTTCCGCTGCTTCCTCCATCGAGATCATACTTCATTACTAAATTAGCGGACGCATTAGCAATGTAAAGTGAGCCGGCATTCTCTACAAGCGTCAGACCTTCCCCTGTCATACTACCCGAGAAGCCAGGCGTGCCGACGTACTCCCAAGATGTGCCGTTGTAGCGCATGACAGAGGCTTCGAATCCACTGGCAGCATCAACAAACGCAACATAGGGAGTATCCTCATCGTCAAAGGCGAGCGAATTCCATACAGTATAGTCACTCGTAAAGCCAGACTCACCGACGTACTCCCAAGATGTGCCGTTGTAGCGCATGACAGATGTGTAGCAATCGGCATGCGAACAATCGTCATATGTCACGTATGGCACTCCTTCATGCACGACCATATCTATGTTCGAGAGCATCCCTGCCGAGAAGCCAGGCGTGCCGACGTACTCCCAAGATGTGCCGTTGTAGCGCATGACAGAGGCTCGGCCACCATTTGCATCATCTATATAAGCTACATATGGGACTCCGTTATATGTTGTGACTGTAGGAGTGTACGCTATCCCTGCCGAGAAGCCAGGCGTGCCGACGTACTCCCAAGATGTGCCGTTGTAGCGCATGACAGATGTATGTCTACTATTAGCATAGTCTCGAAAAGCAACATACGGAGTACCCCCTTCCATTACTATAGATATGTCAGCAGCATCGTCTGCCGAGAAGCCAGGCGTGCCGACGTACTCCCAAGATGTGCCGTTGTAGCGCATGACAGAGGCCTCAGACGACTGAGTGGTATCTTCGAATGCTACATACGGACTGCCATCATAAATAGCCATCGATGGCTTACCGCTGCCGGAATTTGCAAAGTCTGGTACTCCAACTGAATGCCAGTCATCAGGATCTCCTGGAGCTGCAAAAGCACTTGAGCCTAAAGGTAATATGCCGAGAATCATGCTAAATGCAGCTATAAACACAATGCAATTCTTCATAAAGCAGCGCATTAGTTTCTCATTTCTAACTTATTAACTATTAATTCCACTTCATATTACCATAAGTATGTTGATAAAAGAAAAACGCACCACCTTTACGCAACACTTTGCTTGGCCCTCTGGTGAAGATAGTTCGCAACAACTCCCTCACGGATCTTACATAAATTTCGCGAACAGCAGCGCACTTACGAAAACTACATAGACTGTCAGTGCTACATACGCCAAAGGTACCGACCATCTATTTTCCTTTTTTATTGACCATAGGATGCTTGCCACACACAATACGAACCAACAGAGAGAATGTCCGTATATAAGAACATTTTTTTGAATCCAAGCAGCATCGGAAGACTCTTCTGGTACGACTACAAGATAGATTACCGCGATTACAAATGCGATCAACGCACCCATACTACCGAAAGTTCTGTGGTGCTTTTCAAGATAATCTTTCATAAGTTGATTATATCCCAAAAAGCAAAAACACTTCGCCTTCGCAAAGTGCTTTTGTTTGGCTCCCCATACAGGTCACGGAACAATTACAGGGGTGGCGGGACACAAAACAGGACAAATGAGACACAAACCCGCATATTCTGAGAGCGTCTCGTTTTAGAGCCGTTTTCCGAACATAACCCGCACATATCGCAATGAAAAAGGCTCGTTAAGAGCCTCTTTCAGTCGATCCTGATAAGCCTACTTTTTCTTAGAACCAATAGCGATTTTCTTCGGTTCAGGCAGCGGTGTTAGCGGTACGCTAACCTTCAGTACGCCATCATCCAGGTGTGCTTCAATCTTATCGGCATCAGCACGCTTTGGTAGTGCGATTCGGCGATAGAAGCTGCTGGAGCTTTCGCGAACAACGTATTGTTTGCCTTTGTCCTCTTCTTTCTCGTGTCGCTCCGCACTGATTACAAGAGCACCGTTTTCCACTTCAATATTCACATCCTTTTGCTCGAAGTTTGGTAAATGTGCCTCGACTACTAGGTTGTTGTCTTTAGTGAATACGTCAGTAGTAGGGATGTTAACGCCCTTTAGTGGCGACATCCAGTCATCACCAAAAAACTGCTTTTGTAGCGCTGATAATTCTGCAAACGGATCCCACTTTA
>DASWXM010000046.1:0-8093 GCA_036405515.1 Saccharimonadales bacterium (SeqCode)
ACATTTCGGAACAACAAAAGCGCTTGAAGATATCTCATTTGAAGTTGCAAAAGGCGACGTGGTTGGGTTTGTCGGAGCGAATGGCGCGGGCAAGACGACTACGATAAGTACCATTCTTGGGTTTATCGTGCCGACAAAGGGTAATGTTGAGTTGTTTGGTGAGAATGTTATGCCCGGTTCGGTTCATAAGCTGCACAAAAGAATCGGCTACGCGGCAGGCGACATGGAACTTCCTCCACGTCTTACCGGAGCGCAGTATCTGCATTTTGTCCGCCGACAATCTGGCAAAAATCATGACGAATTATTTGATGATCTATGCCAGCGGTTCAAGCCACAACTGAGCAAAAAAATTGGCACTCTCTCTCGTGGTAACAAGCAAAAGATCGCATTGATTGGTGCGTTCGTCACCGATCCTGAACTGATTATTTTAGATGAGCCAACGAGTGGTCTCGACCCGGTTATGCAGGAGGCGTTTTTGCAGCTTGTGCGCGAGAGTCAAATAAAAGGTAAGACGATCTTTATGTCGTCACATTATCTAAACGAAGTTGCCGATGTTTGTAACCGTGTGATATTGATGCGTGAAGGACAAATTATTAAAGATGTCTCCGCAGATGAACTGCTGGCGAGTAGCGGCAAGCAGGTACGCGTAGTAGCTAATTGGAAAGCGATTATTCCACCAAAAGATGCTACGGAGGTCGAGAAGGCAGCCGACAAGGATGGAATAGCGCTAGCATTTGCATATCATGGTGATGTTGTAGAGCTGCAGCGGTGGATCGCAGGTATCAAACAGTTGCGTGACGTAGAAGTCACTGAGTATAACCTGGAGAGTGCGTTTAAAGAGATGTACACGGATGAGGAGGTACGGAAATGATTCGTTCTGTCTATGGAAAAACACTCTATGAGCGACGCTGGTTCGTGCTTGGCTGGACGCTTGGTCTGACAGCTTTGGCAGCATTGATGACGACGTTTTATCCGGCGATGCATCAAGATGGAGCTATCGATGCGCTAGTGAAAAATATGCCAAAGGCTTTTGAAGGATTGATTGGTAACTTGGCGGACCTGCAGAACTTTTCAACCTATATCGCGTCGCAGCTCTTTGATATCCGCTTGCCACTGATTGCAGGCATTATGGCGATTATCCTTGGTATCGGACTCAGTAGCTCCGAGGAAGAGTCGGGTGAGTTACGAACAATCACAGCACTACCTATTAGTCGTACGAAAATTTTGCTCGAAAAATGGCTTGCTATGATGACGATTACGTTTGTTGCTACGCTTGGGATTGCGGTTGGTATTTATGCTGTGCTACCGTTCCTCGACGACGCGTCGATTGAATTTGGAGACCTGGTACAGTTGCTTGGTTTCAGCTGGCTGCTCATGATTACGCTCGGTACAGTGCCGTTTGCTGCGGGGATGGCGCTTGGCAGGCGAGCGTTTGCGACGTTGATCGGTGTCCTGGTGGTGATCGGGAGCTTTATCTTATCGACATTTGGTGATGCTGTTGATTGGCTCAAAGACTATGAAGGATTCTCTCTGCTTCACTATTTCCCGGCTGTTGATGTAGTGAAAGATGGGATTGAGTGGGCGAATGTAGCAGTGCTTGGTGGTGTCGCTATCGCGTCACTTCTCGTAGCGCTGCTGATTTTCCGCCGTCGAGATATTGGCTAAGAGGTATTAGCGGATAACAACAGCTTGGCGATAGGCATCTTGAGCGATATTTGCCGCTACCTGTCCGGTTGTCCAGTATTCTACGTTTGATTTCATCGGATCGCTTACCCAGAAGCCGACTGGTGATGAGCTATTGCCGACAACACCAACCACAACGGTGGCATGGCTCGAGCGGTTCATCTTCGCGATACGTCCAGATGGCGTCTTCCAGCTTACGAAACCGAGACCATGGCGGTAGGCTCCAAACATCACGACAGGATCGCCTTTATAGACTTGTTGAGCTATCCATGACGGAGATATTCCATACGCCACGGAGGCGCTGCGCCCATAACTTTGGGCTACTCTGGCGACTGGTGGGGCATCTGGTCCGGCTCCGGTGCCATTGGCGATCAAGCCGTCAACTGATCCTACGAACATCTCACGTGGATCATCCCATGTATCGGGGCTGGTCTTTTTGTTGAGTTTGGTTGGTTTATAGCCCATTTTGTTTACGATACTCATTTCGCTTGTGCTGATACCGTAATAAGCAAGAGCCATTCTAGTTGAAGCAACAGCACAAGTCGAGGTATGCTGTTGTTGAAAATGGGGGACTGATAGACGTTTTGATCGGTACTCGGTGGTAAACGATGTTGAGAATACTTGACGGCTTGGCAGTCCAAACCCAGCGTTTTTTACTCCTGTATTGATGCGTGCCATGACTGTGCGTTGATAGCCCAAATTCGTAATGACTGCGGTGAGAGTATTGCTTTGAACGGAGAGCGAAGCAATCTTGCCAGTATTGATGGAGAACTTTGATTTTGCTGATGTTGCATCGATCGGTTGGTTAAAAGTAAGAGTGATTACCTGACGGTTTTGCTTGAGTCTATCGCCATGAGGGCTGCTTTTAATGATAGCAACAGCGCCGCGTGTTGCGAAAGTGCCTGCTTGTTCTTTGGTAACAATGCCGCCATCGACGCTACGGAGCCCGGCTTTTACTGTGTAATTGTAGGTCGTGCCTGGCTTGACGGATGTCGGAGTAAAACGATAGGTGGTAGGATTGATCCATTTTCCGGTACCCTTGGTATCGAACGTGACGGCATTGTTTGTCTTTTTCATAGCCTTATGAAATGTGATGTCGACTGGTTTATCTGAGATGATATCAGTTTGATGAATACTTGAGGTAAGGCGCGGCGAAGAGACGACTATATAATTCCTCTTGAGGAGCCGCTCGTTATTTTTTGTGTCGTAGAGTTCAACGGTGAGTTTCTTACCTTGGGGGAGTAACTTCTTAGTTTTCCATGTGTAGGTAGTGTTGTCGGTACTCGACTGTTCAAGCGTGAGGCTCGGCAAGGTACGAAGCTCAAGGCTACGAAGACTATTGTTTTTTGATGATAGCGTGGCTGAGAAAATATGGTCGGCGGCAATTGTCGACCCGTTTTGAAGGGAGTTAATTCCCGTATCGGTCAAATTTGGTGCGATTTCGGTACGGAAAGTAAGTGTCTGCGGCTCTGTTTTTCCAGCTATGATACGGCTGGCTGCTGGCAGTGATACAGTGTAGGCTGTATCTACATGAAATGAGTCTGAGGGAGTAAATGATAAGAAATTATCCGCAATCAGAGAGCCGGTGTGTTTGATCCAAGTACCTTTTATAGCTGGAGAGATTTTAATAGCACTGGTGTCTATATCCCGAATAGCTTGATTAAGCCGGATTGTTACTGGTTGGTCTATTGCTTGGCGTTGTGTCGTATGTCCGAACTTAGCCGTAAGGGGGAGTGATGTTTTTGCAAACACAATACCGCTGCTTGCCAGTACCATAATAACCGCACTGGCAACAATAGCAATTTTCGCAGCGAGGGGTATGCTGTGGTTTTTGGCATGTACCGATGATGTTGGTATTCGCGGATTTGTTTCCATGTTTTGTTGATTTTGACCGTGTTGTACTTCTATTTTAGCATGTTGGAAAGTTGTAACGGATGCTACGGCTTTACTTCGACACCACTACGGAGCTAGCTTATAATGAAAAGGAGCATGGATATTATTACAAAGATAGAGTTTGACGAACTTGTTGGACAGCTGAAGGTACGTAAAAAACAACGCGAGCAGCTACGATACCAGCCGGAACCGATCAGCCATTGGGACGAGCGGGATTTTCTAGCAGTATTTGATCGGACGGGAAGTGCAGGGGTGCTTGTATATAACAAGTCGATGTACCCTTTTATTTTTGCGAAGCGAAAAGCAAACTCTACTGGCCGTATAGAAGCGATTATCTGTGATATTTGCGCCACATGGCGACGGGGAACTGGATCTGGTGTACTGACTTTTAGAAAGTCGGCGACCCACTCGGTATCATATTTGGTTTGCGCTGATCTCGACTGCTCGTTGCATGTGCGAGGACTCACCGAGGCTAGTAAAATCTCGCGCACACAACTGCGGGAGAATATGGATAATGAGGGAAGAGTGGCGCGACTACAAAGGAGGCTACAGGTGATACTTAGAGAATTAGCCTGAGGTGATATAATAGAACAGTAACAACGCAGAAGGTGATAGAGACAAGAATTTGTTCAGGCAAATTTTTAGCCCTGTTACTCTCTGCAAAATGAAAGGAGACATAGTATGTCTACAATAAACCCTAATGGTAAGGAAATTACCTCTGTTTCAACGGACTTCCTTGGCAAAACATTAACGCTTGAAGTTAACCGAGTCGGTTTCCGTACAACCGCCAGTGTACTCGTAAAATACGGCGACACCGTTGTACTTGGTACGACACAGGTAGGTTCGCGTCCGATCCAGCTCGACTATTTTCCACTTTCCGTAGACTATGAAGAAAAAATGTATGCAGCTGGCAAGATCAGCGGTAGTCGTTTTATCAAGCGTGAAGGCCGCCCAAGTGACGAAGCAATCTTGATTGGTCGTATTATCGACCGCCCGATTCGTCCGCTGTTTCCGAAGGGTTATCGAGCAGAAGTGCAAGTGGTTGCCAGCGTTCTCTCGATGGACCCATCTTTCCGCCCTGACATGATCGCGATGACTGCGGCAAGTGCTGCACTGTCTATCAGCGGTGCACCATTTGACGGTCCGGTAGCGGGTCTACGTGTTGGTCGAGTCAATGGAGAGTTTAAAGCCTTCCTCACACCAGAAGAGCGCGATCAGAGCGATCTCGATCTTGTGGTTGCTGGTATCGAGAGCGGTGTCGTGATGGTTGAAGCGGGTGCGAATGAAGTTGATGAAGAGGTAGTGATTGAAGCTATTGCCTGGGCACATAAAGCCATGCAGCCAGCAATTGCTCTGCAGCGAGAGCTTGCAGAGAAGGTTGCGAAAGAAGCGATTGAATATGAGTTAGTTCTACCGAACGAAGAAATCCAAGCTGACGTGGACGAATGGGCGCACGAAAAGCTCGGTGAAAAGCTCCATCATCCATACCCAGAGCGCAATGAAATGATTAATGAGCTTCGCTGGAAGTTCCATGAAGAAATGGCTGAAAAGATAGGCGAAGACTACGGGGAAAAACGTGACGAATATGATGAGGCGTTCACAATGGCACTACACAAAGATGTGCGTCGTGGTATTGTTGAGTCACAAACCCGTCCGGATGGTCGTGGACTTGATGAAATCCGTCCACTAAGTAGCGAAATTGGTATTCTCCCACGTGCACATGGCTCAAGCCTCTTTACGCGTGGGGTGACGCAAGGTATGAATATCGTAACACTTGCTCCACTCAGCTATGCACAAATGGTTGACACTATGGAAGTATCAGATGGAGAGCGCCGTTACATGCACCACTACAATGCTCCAGGCTATACGGTTGGTGAAGTGCGTCGTCTTGGATCTCCTGGACGTCGAGAGATTGGTCACGGCTACCTCGCTGAACGTGCAGTGCTGCCAGTACTTCCAACTGAAGAAGAGTTTCCGTACGCTATCCGTAGTGTCACAGAGATTATGAGCCAAAATGGTTCAACCTCTATGGCTGCAACTTGCTCAAGCGTGCTCGCACTAATGGATGCTGGTGTGCCACTAAAGCGACCAGTTTCTGGTATTGCGATGGGCCTCATGATGGACGGCGATACTCCATACGTACTTTCAGACATCGCTGATGCGGAAGACTTCGCTGGTGACATGGACTTCAAGGTGACTGGTACTGAGAAGGGTATCACTGCTGTGCAGATGGATATGAAGCTTCATGGTCTGCCGGTAGATGTGCTTGCGCAAGCAATCCGTGCCTCTGGTCCTGGTCGTAAGCATATCTTGGAGCATATGATGACGACTTTGGCAGCGCCAAAGCCTGGTCTAAGTCCATACGCGCCACGTATCGAGAAGATCAAGATCAATCCAGACAAGATCGGTGCAGTGATCGGTAAGGGCGGTGAAACAATCAACAAGATTACCGCCGAGACTGGTGCTGAAATTGATATTAAGGAAGACGGTCTGATCACGGTTGCTAGCCCCGATGGCGAGCATATTCAGAAGGCTATCGACTGGATCAAGAGCCTGACCGAAGAGCCGGAAGTGGGCCGTACCTACACCGGCAAGGTTGTATCGATCAAAGACTTCGGTGCATTCGTAAATATCATGCCTGGTATCGACGGCATGGTGCATATTTCACAGCTTAGTGACCAACGTGTAGAGAAGGTAACAGATGTACTCCACGACGGCCAAGAGGTGAAGGTGAAACTTACCGGTATCGATGAGCGTGGACGCTTGAGCTTGAGTCTCAAAGACGCTGAGTAGCCTGATCAATGAAGATACTTCTTGCGTAGTATAATAGACTCATAACGAAGGAGTTTTATGACTAAAAAAACAAAACTTTTACTCATTGGAGGAATCGCTGGGTTTATCTTATTGCTGGGTGCAGTCCTGCTGACGCTTTGGTTTACGCTTTGGATGCCGCCAAGTAAAGAAGATTTTACTGATGCAAAGAAGACCGCAGAGAAGATTGTATCGTACGAGGGCTTGAAGCAAGTAAATGCATTTATCACTGCTACAAATACTCAATCCAAGGCGGGCAAAACTGGCCAAGCGCTGATTGACTCAGTGAAGACCGAGCGTGAGAAGGCTCTCGAAGCAGTCGATAATCGAAGTAAACTTGCCGATGAGCTTAGCAAAAGTAAGGTACTCCGTGACGCTGATGTGAAGAAGCTATTTGATGTGTATTTTCCGATCGAAGATCGATATGGGAAATATATCACCAACTATGTAAATGAGTATCCGGTGTACATTACTTCTTCAGTAAGCTGTGCTAAGCCCTTCAATCTTGGCGCTGCAAGCAAGACTATCAAACAACTTGCTGAACTTCACGGAATATACGGAAAAACGTGCTTGACCGACCTTGCAAAGCTTGAGAAGTCACCAATTCCTGCATATGTGAAGTACGCAAAAGAGTTTAAAGAGGTGATCAATGATCGCCAGAAGGCTCTCGACGGAGTTGCTAGTGGTAGTATGACCGATGCTGCTGCGGCTAAGCGCATCGATGCGAGTAACGAGAAGTATCTGACTATTTGGCCGACAGATGAAATGAAGAAGTATCGAAAGAGCCAAACCTTCAATGGTGAGCTGAAGAAGCTTATCGAAGTATTAGGTCAGAAAGCGCAATAAAATCTCTGCAGGTCTTATCTGATGATAAAGCAAGCACTTATCGAAGACATAGCTAAGGAGATAATAGATACTGGTCTATGCGCTGATCTTGCCGAGCAGGCTACGCAGCTTGTCGTTGGCGATGGCAATCCAGATGCCGACATCGTTTTTATTGGTGAAGCACCAGGTAAGCAGGAGGATGAGCAAGGATTGCCATTTGTCGGAGCTAGCGGAAGATTTCTCAATGAGATGCTAGCTGCTGCGGGGATGGTGCGGGGGGACGTCTATATCACAAACATCGTAAAGTACCGACCGCCAAACAATCGTGACCCAAGTCCGGAAGAAAAGCGAGATTTTTGGCCATATCTGATGCGTCAGCTTGAAATTATTCAGCCAAAAGTCGTCATCACTTTGGGGCGGCATAGCGGCATGTGCTTTATTCCTGACCTTGTGATTTCGCGTGATCATGGGCATGCTCGAGTGATTCGTTACCATGACAATGAATTCTTGGTGATACCGCTTTATCACCCCGCAGCAGCACTGTATAACGGCTCAATGCGTCAAGTGCTAATAGATGATTTTTTGGCAGCCGCCAAGCGCGCAACCTTGCAAAAATAGGCTTAGTTTGCTATAATGAAAGGCACTGAGAAGGGGAATCTTGTAAAAACAGCTGCAATTAGAGCGACCAAGCATACCCTCGTCTTATATTATTTTGACATCATTAACTTTTCTATAACTAAAAAGGAGAAAACACTATATGGGACAACGACGTCTCGCAAAACCTCAGGATGATGACCTGAATAAACGACCAAACCAACAAAAAAGAAAATCAGACAATACGGTTCTGAACAACACCAATACTCGCCGCGGCGAAGTGTTTC
>DASWXM010000047.1:0-16412 GCA_036405515.1 Saccharimonadales bacterium (SeqCode)
TTTATGCCAATGATCTCCCCTGGATATCCCTGGTTTTGTTTTAGAGACAAAAATCTGTCCAAACTGGTGTGATTTGATGAACTCGGCCAAGTACCCGCGTTCGTCACTATTTTTCGTGAGATTGTACGAAAAATTGTCTGTTTGGAGATATGATACGTATGTTGCGTACAGGAACTTATTGAGCGTATCGCTAAGATTGGGAACGACGAGACTTGTTCGGATATCATGAATAGCATAGAGTCGTTCACTGAGTTCACCGAGTGAGATATCGAAAGTTCGACCTAGCGACTGGTAGCTATCATATTCAGCCTTATCTTCATCGAGGTGGCGCAAGAAAGTATCAACGACATCATCGATATAGGCGAGCGTAACAATATGTGACGGGTCCGAAACAGTAATCGGCAAATCATTAGCAATGTTGTTGCAAAATGTTGCAACAACTGAATTGTAATTTGGACGACACCATTTTCCAAAAATGCCGGGCAAGCGATACACATATGTGGGTGATGCGGATGTCTGATGCCATCCAAATACGGCTTGTTCGGCAGCAAGTTTACTCTTCCCATAAGGATTGTCGAGCTCCGCCTGAGTGGAAGAGGTTATGAGGAGGGGAGTCTTTTTGCTTGCCGACTTAAGCACATTAATAATGTGTTTTGTGAGATCGGTATTTCCTGTAGCGAACTCATCATCGCTTTGTGGTCGGTTAACACCTGCTATGTGATAGATAAAGTCTACATTAAGAACCAGCTGTTCAAGCTCTTCTAAGGATTGGCCACGTGTAAATGTTAATAGCTCTATATCATCACGGAGTTGTAGCGCAGAACAGAGGTTTCTGCCAATAAATCCCGATGATCCCGTGACGAGTACTTTCATTATAGCTGTGTTCCTGTATGGCCACTGAGCTCCTGTTTGATGTAGTCTACAGTCAGTACTTTTTCTTTCGTACCTTCGATATCAAGCCGTGTTGTGTTGTGTGAAGTATATTCTTCGATTTTGGTGAGTTTCTTATTTCCTTCATCGAAGAACTTATCGTAGTTAAGGTCACGGGTGTCGGCGGGGATACGATAGTAATCACCCATGTCTTCAGCTTTGGCTTTTTCCTCGCGAGTCATAAGTGTCTCGTGCGCCTTTTCTCCGTGCCTGGTGCCGATGATTTTGATCTTGCTGTCTGACTTGAATAGCTGCTTAAGAGCTTCAGCTAAATCTCCTACGGTGCTTGCGGGTGCTTTTTGGATAAATAGGTCACCTTGATTAGCGTGTTGGAAAGCAAATACGACAAGTTCTACCGCTTCGTCAAGATTCATGAGGAATCTGGTCATGTCGGGGTCTGTAATTGTAATAGGTTTGCTGGCCTTCATTTGCTCCACGAAGACAGGAATGACAGAGCCGCGCGATGCCATAACATTTCCGTAACGAGTGAGTGAGATAACAGTATCTTTCGGATCAATATTCCTTGATTTTGCAACGATAACTTTCTCCATCATAGCCTTTGAGGTACCCATAGCATTGATAGGGTAGGCCGCTTTGTCGGTAGAAAGACACACGACACGCTTGACTCCTTCATCTATCGCTGCGTTGAGTACATTATCGGTACCGATTACATTTGTTCGCACGGCTTCCATAGGGAAGAACTCGCATGACGGTACTTGTTTGAGCGCTGCTGCGTGAAATATAAAGTCGACACCTTTGACGGCATCGCGAATACTCTCAGGGTTACGAACGTCGCCTATGTAAAACTTTAGCTTGTCGTTGTTGTAGTGTTTTCGCATATCATCTTGTTTTTTCTCATCTCGAGAAAAGATACGAATCTCTTTAATATCCGTATCAAGGAAACGCTTCAAAACAGCATTTCCGAATGATCCAGTACCGCCCGTAATAAGTAAGGTTTTGCCTTTAAACATTCTGTTCTCCACGTCTAATTACTAGTAGCTATAATAGCAAATTGACAAGGTAGGCGCTAGATAGCAGTACTAGTATCGAGGACGTTCAGGCTCAAGTACTACGCGATATTTTCCGGCGAGCAGATCCTCGAGCCCTTTTTTCTCCATAGTGACAGTTTTTTGATACGCTGGTGTTCGTTCGAGCTCGTCAAAGTATGCTTCGTAATGCTTGTTCATTAGTTTCATTATATCGTCGCCAACAACAAAAGACACTTCTCCGTTCATCCTCTTGAACTGTTGAAGCGTTTGCTGGAATTCGGCATTTTCAACAATACTATCGAGATGTTCATAAAGAGCTGTCGCGCGCGGCTCGTAATAGCCATTTATTATTACGCTAACTCGCGTCCAGCCTCTCTCTACGGCCATTTTAATCATTTCAACATACTGCGTAATCGTACTAAAAGACTCTTCCTCAAGGATAATGCGCTCAGGGTTAACACCTTTGCGAATCAGCTCGTCACGATGCACTGATGCCATGGTAGGCTCATCGGGATCAAAGCGATTGTAGCTGTTAGCAACTACGGGTAAATCAGGGAATAAGTGGGCAATCTTGGCACCGGCAATTGTGCGAACCTTACCAACAGTTGTAATACCATGCTCGCTCACATCTGATCCGCTGAGCGTATCCCAGCGACCATCGCGACGCTGTATGATACTTCCACTAAGGGGAAAGATTACCTCCGGTGGCAGACCATTAAAGTCTTGAGTGACAAGTTCGCGAATCGCTGCATCTTCTGAAGGTACTAATTCTGTTTCGGCCGAAGAACCCTGATGAGTGGTGTCAAATTCTATCATTTTATAAAAATAATACCATACTTATAAGTATAAGTCAATACTCTCTGTAAAAACAATTCTACTGCTATCGCTTCGTTGAAAGTATGATCGAGGTTTCTTGATGGAGGTCGTTCAGTCGACGCTCAATAACATCTGTTTTTGCACGTAAGCGATTTACCACATAAATTAAAAAGACAATTGCAGTTATCTGTATTACGTCAAAAAGACTAAGGGACTCGGTTTGTGTCCAATTGTGGGCAAAGAGCCATTCGTATAGGGGTTGTGCTAGCGAAAGTCCGATAAGAATGATAATCCAAATGGAAACCTGTGTGAACATTTTCCGCCGTGTTGATCTTTTGAGCTTATATTGAGTTATGACACCTGTGACGGCCAGAATAATAAACGGCAGATTGAGTAGGAGGAGTAGAGTATAGCGACTCATCCAAATAATTCTCCTATACGTCGTTTTATAAGACTTTTAATAATATTGACAGCATTCCAGTTGTTCTGGCCTTTGGCTTTTGAGTAGTCGGTATATATCGCCTGGATTGGATATTCATCAACGTGTAGCCCTATTTGGTGAGCCCGCCAGAGCATCTCCGAACAAAATTCATAGCCAGTTGTCTTCCATTTGAGTTTGTGAAGTGCACGCTTGGAGAAAACGCGCAGACCAGACTGAGAGTCGGTGACACGAACACCGAAAAGTATATTAGTAATCATGCTGAGCCCTCTATTGCCAAGGATTTTTACACGCGACATGCCTTGGCTGTCAATAAGCCGGCTGCCAATGAGTAGGTCAACCTTAGACTTACTGAGGATCTCAACACCGTGGACAACATCCTTTGGTGAATGTTGTCCATCAGCATCCATTGTTACGCCAATGTCGAAGCCATGCATGTCTGCGAAGCGTAATCCAGTTGCAGTGGCACCACCAGCGCCACTATTCATGATATGATCGATCACGGTCGCACCGGCTTGGCGTGCAAGTGTCGAGGTGTCATCCTCGGAACTGTCATTTACTACCACGATAGTGGCTTTGCAATTTGATTTTTTGAATTCTTTGGTAATATCCTTAACAACTTTAGTAATGACGGTAGACTCATTAAATGCAGGGATAATAACACAGACCTTCTTACTCATACTGCTATCATCATAACAGACGCAGGGAGGATAGTTCTAGGAACCAACCCATGTCGTACTCGGTAGTCGATAAAATATCTTGTTGTGCTCATACTGCTGATAGAAGTTATTACTGTCCTTTCGCACGATTCCACTTGTAGGATAGCCCATACTCCCGGTTTGGTAACCAAGCTGTGCCCAGCGGTCGCGAATTGCACCCTTTGACTCCCAGTAGCCTGTAGTTGGCTTTCCAATAATGTAGCCATTTTGGTATCTCTGGTAATAACCGCCATCACCAGTGGAAGTAATTGCTCCAGTTGGGAATCCCATACTCCCGGTTTGGTAACCAAGCTGTGCCCAGCGAGTGCGAATAGGTGCATAGCTTTCCCAGAAGCCCAAGCCTCCTTTACCTATAATGAAGCCTCCTTCGAATTTTTGGTAATAGCTTCTATCTCCCATGTTAATTTCGGCACTCGTAGGATAGCCCATACTTCCAGCCTCGTAGCCTAATTGTGCCCAGCGGTCGCGAATTGCACCCTTTGACTCCCAGTAGCCTGTAGTTGGCTTTCCAATAATGTAGCCATTTTGGTATCTCTGGTAGTATCCGTTTTCCTCCGTAGAGACCATTGCTCCTGTTGGATATCCCATAGTCCCACTTTGGTAACCTAATTGTGACCAGCGGGTTCGAATGCCGCCATAATTTTCCCATGCACCAGTCTTGTTGCTCCATATAATTGCACCGTTATCGTACATCTGATAGCAGCTTGTGGTTGATGATGTACAGGTTGAGGCACCTTTCAGTGAACCAAGATTTGTCTTGGTAGTCTGATCAAGTGCATTGTATCGATTTTGTATAGCGATTAAGCCTTGATTTTGAAGCGACCGAGTTGAGCCAAACCATGAGGTGAAGTACAGATAGAAGTTTCGATTTCCATATGCGCCGCAAGGTGCTGAGCCCCATCCTGCATCAAGCGCTGCTTTGTTTGGCTGGTATGGTGTGTAGTTGTAGAGTGCCTGCGTGGCGCGGTTTTCTATATTGACGGTACTACCGCCACAGGAAGAGTTTGGACTATACTGAATATAGTTTTGTCCGAGAACGTAGGGTGTATACCATGTCGAACTATTGTTTAAAATAGCTCTAAACATGCGTGCTGCGGCACGTATCTGGTTTCTGAAGTTGGCATAGTCTGGATCACATGGTGCGGTGTCAGGACAACCATAACCAGTGGCAGAGTAGTACTGGATCGGTGCCGGCCACTCATCGGTAACGAGGCTTTGTTCTTTTTGTAATAGTACGATTAGTACTTGTGGGTTGATAGAGAATTCCTGCGCTGCACTGTATATGAGACTCGCGGCACTTTTTGCTCCACTTGGCTTTACCTTGTTTACATTAGCAGTGATTGGCTTTACTCGTGCGATACCTTTTTTGTAGTCGCCACCAACATAGGTAACTTTAAATCCAGTAATTTTGTAGTAATTGTTGGCCGTGTAGGTGAAGTACTTTGTTTTAGTGACCCCAGCTTTGTCTTTGTAGGTAAACTTTGCCGTGTAGGTAGATGTAGGACTCTCATAATAACTCTCGAGACAGATGAAGGGTGCTGCGAATCCATTCGCTGCTCCATATTGTGCG
This sequence comes from Saccharimonadales bacterium (SeqCode), assembly GCA_036405515.1. Taxonomy (GTDB): domain Bacteria; phylum Patescibacteriota; class Saccharimonadia; order Saccharimonadales; family Saccharimonadaceae; genus JASLCR01. The sequence goes on from DASWXM010000047.1 coordinate 5,464, forward strand.
CGGGTGCCGCCACCAAGCTCAGAAGTCTCTATGCCGTTAGTGTCACAGGCAACTTGCTTGTTGAGAAATGCTTGAATTTCCGACACAGACATAGTCGTCTTGTCGCTCATGACAGCATCGGTCATGATATTGCCAGCTTTCCATCCACTTACGGCAGCATTGGCTGTCGGAGCAGTTGCAAAAAATGAAAGTCCGACTAAAGCAAGACATGCCAAGAGGATTTTCGTATGTGGTAATGTATGTATCATTTGAGAGTGACTGTTCCTTTCGCAGTACCTTTCGATGACCCTGCAGTTACATTTACGACAATATTCCATTGACCGGTAGCAAGCGCCGATACATCAATGTCAAACCCTTTGCACGTAGAGGAACTTGGCAGAGCCTGGACAGTTGTTGAACGGGTAATTTTCTTACCGTCTTTCTCGAGACTAAGGGTACAGGTGCCTTCATCGGTAACTTCATTGATAAGGGTACGCACCTGAAGTGTTGATCCATGCTGCTGTACGCTTGAAAGTGATACTGATAGATCATTTCTAGTAGTGTCATTATCGGACGAAGTAGGGGTTTCCTTGGCGTCATCACTACTCTGGGGTTTAGAAGAGTTGTTCGTTGTCACGGTTGAAGGAGGTTCTTCATTTTGCTCGTCTGTGGGTGTAGAAACGTTTGAGTTAGTGCTATTAGCATCTTCATTTTTCGGAGCTGACTGACCGGGCTTTGAGTAGATAGCATAAGCGCCGTAGCCGCCTGCTAGCACAAGCAAGAGCAATATAATTACTATAACGAGCTTTTTTGAACGATTTGATTTCTTTTCTATTTTCATCTGATAAACCAACTTACTGTATCCTCTTTATAATATCATGCTAATGCTATGTGCGCAAATAGATCACCTCATAACATAAGATTCAAACAAGGATGGGTGATATACTAAGTATAAGTAAGTTAATAGGGTATATTTTGAGTAAAAGCAAAAAAGCGAAACGGTTCATGGAACTGGAAGGCCTTCGTGGCTTGGCAGCACTTGTCGTGGTATTGCACCACGTAGTGTATATGTTTTATACACCGCTAAATACGGGTAAAATGGGAGTTGATCACAATCCGTTTCCGTTTGAGCAGCATATTTACGGCACGCCACTGGCGTTGGTATATGCCGGTACACTTGCCGTGGCGATATTCTTTGTACTCAGTGGTTTTGTACTTTCGATTGGATATTTTCAGACAAAAAATAAAGCGATTATCAGGAAACTTGCTGCGAGCAGGTACTTGCGTCTTATGCTTCCCGCTCTCGCATCTGTTCTCATCGCCTATGTGGTGATGGCGTCGGGTCTCAATGGTGTGCTTGCGAATGCAGCAGCGACTATAGGCGGTGGGTCTGGCTATGCAAATGCATTGCAATTTGATGCAAGCTTCCTCGACGCACTTAAAAATGGAGCAATTGAAATATTTGTATCTGACAGACATCCGTACAATACAGTACTATGGACGATGTTTATAGAGTTTTGGGGATCATTTATGGTGTTTGGATTTTTGTTGCTTTTCGCCAAGCTCAAATATCGCTGGCTTGCTTACTTGGCATTCTCGGTTCTTACATTTAACACCTGGTTCCTGCCTTTCATAATCGGTATGGTAATCGCCGATCTATATGCAAACGGATGGTTCAAAAAGGTCAAACACCAGAAGTATATCGTGCCAGCATTACTCACGGGTGCTGTTGTTTTTGGATCATTTCCGAATCAGCGAATCAAAGGCACGGTATACGAAAATCTTAATATCATTCAGACTTTATTGCCAGATATTCATCGCAAGATGTTCTTTGTGACACTTGCAGCGACGTTACTTTTGGTAGCCGTTCTGATGAGCAAGCCACTTGCAAGCTGGCTCAAGCGTGTCAGTTGGTTGGGTAAGTATACCTACTCGCTCTATCTCACGCATAAATTCGTGCTGTTCGTATTCGCAAGCTTTATATTCTTAACATTCCTCCCGATGGGCTACAATAAAGCGGTCTTCTTTGCCGTGACCCTTTCGATTCCTGTATTTATCTTAGTCACCTATCTGTTCGAGAAGTATATTGATGCTCCATCGATACGACTTGCCTCAAAATTTGCACGGCTGTTTAGTCGTGAAAATATGCTATCTCTGCAAGAGAGATGGGTTGAACTCAGGATGCGAGCAATTTATGTAAGGTATCTTATAAGATATCGACTCTTCCCTGATAGAGCCGATGACGAGTAGAGAACTGAGTTACTCGCTATAACCCTTGGGGTTTTTTGACTGCCAGTTCCAGCTATCACGACACATGTCTTCGATTGATTTTGTGGTTTGCCAGCCAAGTTCTGCTTTGGCCTTTTGAGGGTTGGCCCAGAAAGCAGGAAGATCGCCGTCGCGACGAGGTGCAAACTCGTATGCGATGTCGATGCCAGTAGTTGAGGTAAATGCATTGATGAGCTCTAGGACTGATGTTCCTGCCCCTGATCCAAGATTGTAAGTATTGAATCCCGGCTTGAGATGTTCAAGTGCGCTGAGATGCCCCTGAGCAAGATCGACAACGTGAATGTAATCACGCAGACAGGTGCCATCAGGTGTATCGTAATCGTTACCAAAAACAGCAAGCTTGTCCCGTTTACCAGAGGCCACTTGAGCAATAAACGGCATGAGATTATTTGGTACACCACTTGGATCTTCGCCAATAAGCCCACTTTCGTGAGCTCCAACTGGATTAAAATATCGAAGCGCGCTTATTTCGAGCGAGGCATTACTTTGAGCGGTGTCTTTAAGAATCTGCTCGATCATATACTTTGTCTGGCCATATGGATTGGTAATGCCTTGGCCAACTGGGCTTTCCTCGGAGTACGGTATAGGTGCAGATCCATAGACAGTAGCAGACGAACTAAAAACAATTTTGCGCACATCGAACCTCTTCATGGTTTCAAGGAGAGAGAGTGTACTGTCGAGGTTTGTCCGGTAGTAGAGCAAGGGTTTTTCTACTGATTCACCAACTGCCTTGAGCCCCGCAAAGTGAATAACGGCGTCAAAGTTTGAAGCTCCAAATAATGTCTCAAGCTGTTCTTTGTCCTCCAGGTCAAATGAGTGAAGGGCGATATTCTTACCAGTGATTTGCTCTACACGCCTGATTGCCTCGGGGCTGCTGTTTGAAAAGTTGTCAACGACGGTTGCAGTATGTCCGGCTTTGATAAGTTCTACTAATGTATGCGAGCCGATGTAGCCAGCCCCTCCAGTAACAAGTATATTCATGCTCTAATTATACCGCAGTCTATCGATAGCCTGGTGTTGTGCGCTACAATAGACGGTATGAAACGCGTAATTGTAAGCGGCTTCTTCAATCCACTCCATGGTGGCCATTTGGATATGATTGAAGCTGCAAAAGAAATGGGTGACTACCTCATAGTTATTGTGAATAATGATGTTCACCAAATGGTTAAAAAAGGAAAAATCATTCTTGACGAAGATAATCGTGCTCGGCTGATGGCCGCCCTCAAGCCTGTTGACGAGGTGATTATCGGTATCGATCCAGAGCATCCTAATTATCCAAGTACGGAAACGCTTCGGCTTATTGCCGACAAGTATCCAGATGATGAATTGATCTTTGCAAACGGGGGTGATCGCTCAAATGCCGATCGCTTGCCGGGACCTGAAGGGGACTTATGCGTAGAGAGAGGTATCAAAATGGTATTCGGAGTCGGTACCGATGTAAGAGGGCATGTAAAGCCAGATTCATCATCACGTATCAATAAAGCGCTTGGGCACGAGGAGTAACGAAATATGTGCGGAATAGTCGGGTATGTAGGCAATAGGAAAGCGCAAGATATCTTGCTTACGGGACTGAAACGCCTTGAGTACCGTGGATACGATTCCGCAGGTATCGTGACCGTCAGTGATGGACCGACATTGCTCCGCGCAAAAGGTAAAGTTGTCGAACTTGCTCAGCTTTTGGCGAAGAATAAGACAAACGATACGATCGGCATTGGCCATACGCGTTGGGCGACACATGGTGAGCCGAGCGAAACCAATGCTCACCCACATCAGGCTGGTGATATTTTCCTTGTTCACAATGGCATTATTGAAAATTACAAAGAACTAAAGCAAGGGTTGAAGAATCACGACTTCAAGAGCGCGACAGATACGGAAGTTTTAGCTGCACTGATTAATGAGCTCTACCAGCGAGAAGATGTGAAACTTGAAAATGCTGTCACGCAGGCGTTAAAGCTTGCAGTTGGAACGTACGGTATTGCAGTCGTGTCGATGCGTGAGCCAGGCAAGATAGTTGCCGCAAGAAAGGGTAGTCCGTTGATTATTGGGGTCGGTGATGGCGAGACATTGATCGCAAGTGATGCATCGGCACTTGTCGGCTATACGAAAAACGCGATCTATCTGAATGACGGCGAGCTTGCCGTCTGTACGGCAGAGTCTGTTGATGTTATGGATCTTGCTTCGCAACCTGTTTCGGCAAAGGTTGAGAGCATTGAAGTAGACATGGGTGCTATTCAAAAGCAGGGCTATGACCACTTTCTACTTAAGGAGATCATGGAGCAGCCTAATACACTTCGCTCTACCCTAAATGGTCGTGTTGTTCCCGAAGAGCATCGTGCACAACTGGGCGGCATCAATATGACTCCTGACGAGCTACGCAAGATAAAGCACATTGTAATCGTGGGTTGTGGTTCGGCATATTACGCGGGAATTCTCGCGAGCTACTATTTAGAGCAATTGGTTGATGGACTTACTGTTGAAGTGCAGGTTGCGTCTGAGTTCCGTTATCGATCATTCCATCTGCCTGAAAATTCCGTTGCTCTCATCGTGTCCCAATCGGGTGAGACGGCCGACACGCTGGCGTGTTTGCGGGAGATTAAGCGTCGCGGGGTTAAATGTCTTGGCGTGGTGAATGCTGTTGGCTCGACTATTGCTCGTGAGGTAGACGGCGGTGTATATGTACACGCAGGCCCAGAGATATCTGTAGCTAGTACGAAAGCCTTCACTTCACAGGTTACGGCTATGACGATTTTTGGCGTGCAACTTGCCCAAGGCAAAGGCACTAGCTTACAGGAACTTGATCGTTATATCGATGAACTTGCAATACTTCCCGATGAAATCGAACGAACACTCAGCGAAAAGCAAGATGAAGTAAAAACGCTTGCTAAACGATATGCGAGCTATGATCATGCTCTATTCCTTGGTCGTGACACGCTCTTTCCTGTGGCACTTGAGGGCGCTTTGAAATTGAAGGAGATTAGCTATATTCAAGCAGAAGGTTATCCGACTGGCGAGCTAAAGCACGGACCTATTGCGTTAGTTGATGATTCATTTTTTGAAGTCATGCTTATTCAGGATAATTGGTTGTTCGAGAAATCGGTCAGTGGTCTACAAGAGGTAAATGCGCGTGGAGGTCACATACTTGCGATTACTAATTCGCAGAAAGATATCGAGGCTGAAGTTATCGTCCGAGTTGATACGAAACTTGATGTACTGGCTCCGATTGTCATGAATACGGTTCAGCAGCTACTTGCCTACTATATTGCTGTAGAGAAGGGTAATGATGTTGATCAGCCACGCAATCTTGCCAAGAGCGTCACGGTTGAATAGTTGACAAAGCATAAGTATTTTGCTATAATAGAAATTATAGTCAATACATAAGAAGGAACTATAATCATGGCATTATCTGGAGAATTTCACGGCGAAGACCACCCAGCAACTTTTGATACATACGTAGATGATGATGGACACGAAATCCAGCGCGAGAAGAATAGGCAGGAAATTCGTCGACAGTTATCAGGAATTGCCTTTGGTGATGGTGATGTTTCGGTGCATAGTTTTGTGCGACCTGAACGTGCTGAGCCAGAGGATCGTCACGACCACGGTCCTGACAACTAGAGTTGATTCTTTACAATATTATGTATCTTACTGATAAAGAGTGATTTATCGAAACGCTTCGCCTTACGGCGGAGCGTTCCTGGTAAGTAGGTCTTTTCTTCAAGTTGTTGAATGGCTTCAGCTACAGCATCAACTGTTTGATGTTTGAATAATACACCGCTCTCACTATCGACGATATCGAGGGCGCCGCCTTTACCGTATGCAATGACTGGTGTACCACCGGCGAGTGCTTGTACCGGTACAATGCCGAAATCTTCTTCGGGTGGGAAAATGAAGCCTTTGGCATGGTTGAGGGCTTTTTCGACCGCCTCATCAGATGCGTCACCGAACCGATCCGTGAAAAATTCAATTGAAGGACCTGCCATGGCGACAAGTTTTTCGTGTTCACTGCCATTGCCATAGACTTTTAGCTTAATACCAAGCTTGGTAGCAGCGGCAACCGCTAAATCAACTCGTTTATAGGGAACTTGCCGCCCGAGGGCAACGTAGAAGTCACTTCGTTCGCGTGCTGGATTGAAGCGCGATACATCCACCGGCGGATGCACGACGGTACTTGGCTGGTTGTAATATTTCTTGATGCGCTTTTGTACTTCCGATGAATTCGCCACAAATAGGTCGACAGCCTGTGCCGCTTGGTAGTCGGCCTTTTTTAGCGATGGCACGAGTATTGGCATTGCAAGTCGCACTAGCCAATTGAGCCGCCCAAAGCCTGGATCCTTTTTATATTCTTCGTAGTGACTCCAATAGTAGCGAATCGGTGTATGGCAGTAGCAGATGTGTACTTGATTGTCGCGGGTCTTGCGAACCTGCTTACTCTCGGCACTTGAGCTTGAAATAATGATGTCAAATTCCGACAGGTCAAGCTTTTGGAATGCTTTTATGCGTAATATAGGAAAAAATTTATGTAGTTTCTTAAACGGTCCAGGAAGTTTTTGTAGGTAGGTGGTGCGGACGTCATATTTATTAAATGCAGGCATTTTTTCGGGTATATAGGTCGATGTATAAATCGGTGATCCGGGGAATGCCTCAAGCAGCGCAAGGGCGACATCTTCCGCGCCACCCATATTGGTTAGCCAGTCATGAACGATGGCAATTTTTGGTGCTTTGGGCATCAGCGGGCTCCAGTGCGACGGACGACGACAGCAAGCGTCTTGAAGAGAATCTTGATATCCATCCAGAAACTCCAGTTTTGTACGTAGTAGAGTTCCAGTTGAATGCGTTGCTCAGTCGTCAGGTCGTTGCGGCCAGAGACTTGCCAGAGACCAGTCACACCACTTTTGACACTCAAGAGCAGTGCGCCGTGAGTTTTAGTGAATTTTGCATCAAGCTCTGACTTTGGAATCGGGCGTGGACCTACGAGGCTGAGGTCACCGCGGAGGACATTAAATAATTGTGGAAGCTCATCGAGTGATGAGTCGCGTAGGAATTTACCAAATGGTGTAATACGTGGATCATCTTTAACCTTAAAATCTCGTTTATATTCTTCGATAAGGTCCTTGCGTCCCATTTCTTTAAATTCATCTATCGCGCTCTTTTTTCCATACTTTCGACCCATGCTGCGAAATTTAAAGACACCGACAGGTTTTGAATACTGGCTAAGTCGACGACTGATATAAAAAGGAGGACCGGGGTTGAAAACTAGTTGCAAGAGCAGAATAAATAGCAATATCGGTGATAAAAGAATGATGAGTATTGCTGTAACGATAACGTCAAAGACACGTTTTGCGATCGCACCCCAGCCGATAAGTGGGGTTTGCGAAACAGAGATGATTGGATAGCCCAGGAATACATCGACGGTATTTTTACCGGCATAGAATTCCGGCTCGCCAGGAATGAAGCTGTAGGCGATATGACCAGTTTGTGCGGCATTGAGTATCTGCTGATTACGTTCTGTTGAATCGTACAAATCGGTTTGGATAATTGCCGAAATACGAAGAGATTTTAGCTCTTTCGCGGCACTTTCAAAATCCTTGAATTGTGTAATGCCGAGGTTTCCTGGTACGCTGCTCTTTGGTCCGGCAACTGCAACGACATGAAAGCCACTTTCCTTTGTATTTGAGAGACTTCTAGCGATATCATAAGTGGCATCAGAATTGCCAACGATAAGGAGACGGCTGGTGCCCTTTCCAAGTTTAAATAAAAATCCACGGACAAAACGTAGGATTTCTCGTTCTGCTACCAAAAACAGGAAGGAGCCTATGAGTACGTACACGGTCACCAGACGGGCAGGGAAAATACGCTCATTTGCGACATACTCCCATCCGACGACCAGGAGGACGCCGATGAATGAGCCTATGGCAATTTTGCTCCACTCAACAAGGCGGCGATTATAAGTTAGTGAGTGATACGCGCCGAGTACAGCGAGTACGAATAGCCATATTGGTACGATGGCAAAGACGGCCATTAGAAAGGTGCTGTCATCGCGAACAGTCAGTAGATTACGATCATCAAGCGAGACGCGCAAGATGTAAGCAACAGTAAATGAGAGCACAAGAGTAATAAAGTCGGCGGTGAGCAGGATAAGGCTGTAGAATTTGGTGTTTTTACTAAGCATGAGTAATGGTATTCATTATAGCGCAAGGAAGCGAGAGAAAAAACAAACTCCGTGTACAATAGAGCATATGGTAGAGCAAGCACGTGCAACTAAAAAGCAGCAGCTGTTGCTTGAGTTTGTCGATGAGTTTATTAAGGAGCATGATTATGGTCCGAGTTACCGTGAGATTATGGCAGCACTTGGATACAAGTCTGTATCGACCGTGGCAGTACATGTTGAGGCACTTATCACTAAAGGATTTTTGGAGCGAAGCGACAACTCTGCTCGCTCGTTGAGTGTAGTTGGCCGCACGGAGACCAAGCCAAGCCAGAATACAGAAAAGCCCACCGCTTTGCAGTTGCTGACAGAAAAGATTGATGAACTGTTGGCGAATGATAGTAAAGAAGACGCCGAAATTCTCGTAAGTGCACTGAGGGTGTTTGGGTATATTGATGAAGCTAATACGTATGGAGCAAGGCTTGAGGAGAAGGCGGTACGTGCAGAGAATTAAGGACTGGATATTGAAGCATAAGAAGCCGATTCTAATGAGTTGTGCAGGGTTGGTGTTGCTGATTGTTATTATTCAGATTATTTATCCGGCCAGTCAACTTCTGCCGTCTACTACAATTGATGCAGTCAAAGTGGGGGGTCTGGCGAAGCCAGAAGCAGTGAAAAAGCTCGATAAAGTATATGCCAACCAGAAAATGGCTTTAGCGCTCAATGATGAGGAAAAAGTAGTAACTGAGTTTAAAGCATTTGATATCGGACTGTCAGCGCATAACTCAGACCGTATTGCATCGTATGATTATCCGCTGCTGTATCGCCTCATTCCTACATCGTTGCTATGGTACTCTCCAGTGAGCTCACTCAAGCCAGTACAGTATGACCGAGATGAAGGTCGGGCAAAACAATTTATTGCAAAACAATTTGGCGATGCATGTGTTATACAGCCCAAAGATGCGACGATTAAGGTACTAGGCCAGCAGCTTGAGGCTGTGCCCGCGAAGGACGGTGGTAAATGTTCGTCTGAAGAAGTGTTGCGACAGCTACAGGACGCTAAGATCACTCCGGGCAGGCTGTCGACGGTTCGAGTCTCGGTAGATGTTACTCATCCTGAGATTACTTCAGAGATCGCTCAGGAGCTTGCGGATACTATTGAACGTAGTAGTAAAAACGGAGTCACGATAGACGTAAAAGACGTGACAAAAACAATCGCAAAAGATGACCTCTATAAATGGCTTGCTTTTACCGCAAAAGACAAGAAGCTCAATGCGATATTGGAACCAAAAAAAGCACAACCATATCTCGATAAAACAATCGTGCCTATCATAGCTGTAGCGGCAGGGAAAACGGAAATAACAACTCGGGACTTTACTGTTGTGAGTGAAAAGAAGGGTGCAAAGGGCGTCACGCTAGATACGACGAAGACACTAGCGGGTATCGTCGAAGTGATGGAAGGTGGAAAGCAAAAAGCCGTCGCCGTCACAAGAACTTTACAGCCAAGTGTTACGTACAAGCGCAGTTATACAAAAACAAGTACGGGTATTTCGGCGATGCTACAACATTACGCAGAAGATCAAACGGGTGAGTTTGGCGTCTCATTTATGGAGCTTGGTGGAAGTAAGAGTGCCCAGTACAACAGCACGAAATCATTTATTACTGCGAGCACGTACAAGTTATTTGTAGCGTATGACACTCTACGAAAAGTAGAGAAGGGTGATTGGAGTTGGAGTGATAGTGTCGTTGACGGGCGTAATCTCTCCACTTGTTTTGATGACATGATCGTTAAGAGTGACAATAACTGCGCCGAAGCTCTATATAAGAAAATTGGTTATAAAAAAGTAATTGAAGATGTGAGAAAGCTTGGTCTTGGCAATACTGTACTTGCGAAGGATGGGCAGCGTACAACTGCTGGCGATCTATCGCTTTTCCTCAGCAAACTTTATAGCGGATCACTCGGACTAAAAACTTCCAGTAAAGATCGGCTGCTGAGCGCGATGAAGCGAAACGTGTATCGGAGCGGTATTCCGGCAGGAGCCAGCGGTACTGTAGCGGATAAGGTGGGGTTTTTGAACGGACTTCTACACGATGCGTCGATTGTTTATTCACCAAAAGGCAATTATATTTTGGTAATTATGAGTGACGGCAGTTCATGGGCGAATCTTGCCGAAATTACCAGGAAAATTGAATCGCTTAGATAACTTGACTACCCCTAGTGTCACCGGTATAATACCCAAGAGTATTCCCGGGTAGCGCAGCGGTAGCGCAGTTGGCTGTTAACCAATTGGTCGCGAGTTCGAATCTCGCCCCGGGAGCCAAGAGCATATATTTTACAGGGTATCCAGTAAGTATTCACGCTGCTGGATACTTTTTGTTAAAATCAAACCATAGTAAATTAGCACTCTTGACATTAGAGTGCTAATTATTTACACTAAAAATAGTTTTGGCACTGTCCTGCGAGGAGTGCTAAAATAGATATAGACTTAAAACTCTTTAATCTAACTACAGAAGGGAATATATAAATGGGTAAAAT